>JAESUL010000099.1 GCA_016763115.1 Phycisphaerales bacterium
CCGCTCGCCCGCGGCACTACAATGCCGTCATGCAAAGAAGAGCCGCCGTAATCTGTGCCCTGCGTACCCCCATCGGTCGATACGGGGGCTCGCTGGCCTCTGTCCGCCCCGACGACCTCGCCGCCCATGTCATCGCCGCCGTCGTTGCCCAAGCAAAGATCGATCCCGCGCTCATCGACGATGTCTACTTCGGCGCCGCCAACCAATCGGGCGAAGACAACCGCAATGTCGCGCGCATGGCCGCCCTGCTCGCCGGGCTCCCCGATTCCGTGCCCGGCTCAACCGTCAACCGACTCTGCGCATCGGGGCTCGACGCGATCAACATCGCCGCACGGATGATCGAAGCAAACCACGGCGATGTCTTCATCGCCGGCGGCGTCGAATCCATGAGCCGCGCACCCTATGTACTCAGCAAATCCGAAAACGCATTCGACCGAGCACAAGAACTCCACGACACCTCCATGGGCTGGCGATTCATCAATCCCAAACTCTCTCATCTCCACCACCCATTCCCCATGGGCGAAACCGCCGAGAATGTCGCACGCAAATACAACATCTCCCGCCAAGACCAAGACAAGTTCGCACTCGCAAGCCAACAGAAATGGGCCAAAGCTCAAAAACAGGGTTTTTTCAAGGACGAAATCGTGCCCGTCCCGATCCCACAACGAAAAGGTGATCCCATCATCGTCGACACCGACGAACACCCACGCCCAGAAATAACACTCGAAAAACTCGCCAAACTCCGCCCGCTCTTCGCCAAAGACAACCAAGGCACCGTCACCGCGGGCAACTCATCGGGCATCAACGACGGCGCCGCCGCACTCTTGCTCGTCGAAGAAAGCAAAGCCAAAGAACTCGGGCTCACACCGCTCGCATTCGTCTCCATGAGCGCATCAGCAGGAGTAGACCCCGCCCACATGGGCATCGGCCCCGTCCCCGCCATACGAAAAGCACTCGACCGCGCAAATCTCACACTCGCCGACATCGATCTCATTGAACTCAACGAAGCATTCGCCGCCCAGTCAATCGCCTGCGCACGCGAACTGGGCATCGATCAATCCAAACTCAATGTCAAAGGCGGCGCGATCGCCGTCGGGCACCCCCTCGGCTGCTCAGGCGCACGAATTGCCACCACCCTCATCCACGAAATGGTCCGCACCGACGCCAAGCACGGGCTCGCATCATTGTGCGTTGGTGTTGGCCAAGGACTCGCGACACTCTTCGAACGCGAATAATCAACCCATCGCGACGAGCTTCTCAAAGCCCCGCTTATAAGCCGCGATGAGTGCGTCGATTTCAACCTCCGTCATCGCCGTCGAAAGCGTCGCCGTGCAAGTATTAATCAACACAAATCCCTCATCGAACATGTGATCGAGCAGGATATTGAGTTTCTTGTTTTCCTCCGCCGAGAGGTACGCCTCACGAAAGTTCCGCGGCGGCTGCACCTTCATATGCACCCGGAACATCGCCCCCCCGCCGGTCACACAAGCTATTGCGCCAGTCTCGACGATCGCATTCTCGATCCCATCCATCGCTCGCTTGGCCAATGCGTTGAGCCTGTCAACCGCAGCCTTATCAAACTTCCGCATCGCAACAAGCCCCGCAGTGATACTGATCGGATTGGCCGAAAATGTGCCCGAGTGCGGAAACAACAACTTCTTCGATCGCGGATTCAACACATCCATCACATCTGTACGCCCCGCGACCGCACCGATCGGGAAACCCCCACCGATCATTTTGCCCATCGCGGTCAGGTCCGCCGTGATCCCGTATCGAGATTGCAGCCCGCTGTATTCAGTGCGAAAAGTAATCACCTCGTCAAGCACAAGCAATGCCCCGTTGCGTGTGGTCCAATCACGGATCGCCGCAACGAAGTCCGCCTCGGCAGGACGCAACCCCACACGGTGAGGCATCAGATCCAAAAGCACACACGCGAGTTCGTCGGCATGCTCATCAAGAATCGCAATCGCTCGCTCGATATCATTATATGGAAGAACGACAACATCGTTCAACGCAGACGCCGGCGTTCCGCGTGCGAGCGGCACACTCTTGGGATGGTCAACGCTCCCCCATGTTTCCGGGTTCGGCGCCTGACTCACCTCGGCGTAATCGTACCCGCCGTGGTACGCGCCCTCGACCTTGGCGATCTTCGCCCGCCCGGTAAACGCCCGCGAAGCCTTGAGCGAAACCATCAACGCCTCCGTCCCCGAGTTGACAAACCGGATCTTCTCAAACCCAGGATTCCGCCCGCACAAAAGCTCGGCGTACTCCACCTCGACCTCGGTCGCCATCGTGAACGCGGACCCTCTTCCCAACTGCTCGGTCACGGCTTTCACAATATCAGGATCGGCGTGACCATGAATCAACGAAGCCATATTGTTCGCAAAATCAAGGCGTTTCACGCCTTCGATGTCCGTCAGCCAACAACCCGCACCGTGATCCGCATACGCCGGATGCGGATCACGAAGCACCGTGTTCCGGCTCACCCCGCCGGGCAAGACCCGCAGCGCACGCTCGTAAAGGGCCGCACTCTTACTGACTTTGGTTGGTGTATTCATAATCGTGTACCCATTTATTCACTTGGAATAGGCAACAACTCCGCGCCCGTTCGCTGCTGAACATAATCAAACTCAACACCCGGACTCAACTCGACAAGCTGAAATCCATTCCCCATAATATCAATCACAGCCAAATCCGTATACACCCGCGAGATCACGCCCAGCCCCGTCAACGGGAAGGTGCATTTCTCAACCAACTTTGGCTCGCCATTCTTCGTGCAATGCTGCGTAATCACATACACCGATTTGACGCCCGCGACAAGATCCATCGCGCCGCCCACCGCGGGGATCGCACCGGGCTTCCCCGTTGACCAGTTGGCCAGATCCCCATTGCACGCAACCTGCATCGCCCCCAGCACACACAGATCAATATGCCCACCACGAATCATCGAAAAACTATCCGCGTGATGAAAATACGCCGCCCCCGGATTCGCACTCACCCGACGCTTGCCTGCATTAATCAACTCCGGA
>JAESUL010000100.1 GCA_016763115.1 Phycisphaerales bacterium
TGATCGGAGCGGGCTTGTACATGTTGCATACGCATGGGCTCAGTCTGAGCTTGCTGGTAGCAGGTTTACTTTTCTCCTTGGATTTGCGCAGATTAGCCCAGCGGGACAGGTTGTTCAATCAACTGTAAGACAGAGCACAAATTTTGATCTCGCGCCTGGTGGTCAAATCGTGGGGTTAGAACTCGACCGATTTGGAAATCCATATGTCCTTGTGAATAGAAGGGCCGCACTAGGGAGTGGGCTTAACTCCGTAGTTTACAAGTATGATAAAAACAATATTTCGGGCAGTTTGCCCTGGTTCCATTCATTAATCAGTACTGGACCCGGAAGTTCTAACCTAGCAATGACAGATATCTTTGTGGACTTTGGCGACAATATATACTTTGTTGGCGGCGACAATGGGGGTACAGGCTTTAATCGCGCTCGATTTGGCAGGATCAGCCAGCTCTACACCGCGGTCCCGATGATCGCCAAGAACACGCCCAATCTACAAATCCAAGACCAGAGTTTGTGGGGCGAGTTTGTCGGCGCTGTGTCGGCAGAGGCCTCATTCTTCCAGATCGATCATGCGGATACCCAGTTTGATATTGATCTCAGTGAAACATTTGATACTTTCCTATTCGGCGAGTTTGGGGGCTCCTTTAATCTCGATGGCAGCATGGCCATGGGGATGGGATTTGAGGCAACCGCAAGTGGCGGGGTCGTTGACATTAACTACCCGGGCGATCTCGATATCGCGGTACCCGGTTCGGCAAAGCTCGCACCCGATCTACCGTTTACGATCACGGCACAGTTTGACCCTCTTTCAAGCGGGAATATCGTCGCGGATGCGACGCCTGAGTTGTCGGCGGGCTTGAAGGCAAATGTGGGGATTAATATCAACTCGAGCGCATCGCTCATCGCATTTAGCACCGAAGTTTTCTCTACTCAACTCGTCAATGCGAATGTCGGCTGGCAGGGGCTGATCCCGGGTCTGAGCATGAGCCTGCCCACGGGCAACCCTGGTTCATGGCAAGATTTCGGTGATGAACGCAACATTGTAAGCGGTCGTCTTACGCGTCCGCTGTTCACCAGCAACGGCGCGATTGATCTGAGTACGGGGATGATCCAGTCGAATCTCGAGCCGGAGGTTTTCTTCTCGCTCCGCGGGAACATGACGAACTACATCTCGACCTACCAGTTTGGAACGCCCACGATTTATGGCTTTGGGGAGGGAGATTCCAGCGATTGGTCATTCGGTGCGAGCATCAATATTGCTCAGGCATTTGCGCAGATCGAGCTTGAGGCGAACCAGAGCCTGACCTTCGAGCCAACAGTCAGTGTGATTTTCGAGTTCTCGCCTCCAGTCACCATACATCACCCCGGAGGAGGAACAACTCCGAATGTAGTGAGCCGAGAAGTCCAGATGACCCAGTCCGCTTCGGGTTCGACATGGACCGCGGATCTCGATGTTTCAGTTACAGAGTCTCGCCTATCATCCTCGAACAGCACTGTTTCGATTCGCCCACGATCAAAGATCGGCGGTACGCTGCACAACCGGACATGGGTTGATATCAAGCCATTGGTCGGGTGGGAGACGCTCGCGGCTGAAGCCCACGCGGACGCAGGCGGCCAGAACCTCTTCGGGTTCGATTTCTGTGAACTCTGCTATGAAGTCCCGCTGAGTGCCGACATCCCGATCGATCTCTTTGACACTACGCTGAACCTCCCAGAGACGATCGTTGAACTCGATCCGATTGTGATCGCATTCGATCCGGATAATGACGGTATACCTCGCGTGAGTGGAACCAGCCGGGCTCGGCTGACCTCTTTTATCTACGATCAGATTGATGCCAACCCGTTTGAACTCGCTGGATTCATCAATCAACCATCAAAGAAGATGCTTGTCTATGGAGACTGGTTCAGTGTGGGCGGTGCCCCGCAGATCTCGGGCATCGTGATGTGTAGTCAGGGGCGAGAAGAGCTTCTCCCTACGACCATCCTCAATAGCAGGACGGCGCTTGTTGAGATACCCAACAAGATGCGCCTCGTGCCGGGAATCGCTCGCATCTGGGCGGTCGATTTCGGCGGCGAAATCGTCTCCGATTCCATTGATTTCCCGATCGAACTCCCGGTACCGAACCTCGGAACTGCAGGACCAAACCTCTGGGCGGCCGATCCGCGCCTCAGCAACATCGCGATCGATGTGATCGATGGGCTGACGCCTGCGGGCACGCCTTCGTTCATCGCTCGGCGTGATTACTGGTTTGTGCTTGCAGACATGTGGGATGCGATCGATGTAGGCTCCGGACAAGGCTTATTTGACAGCTTTCCGAACTATGACTTTACCGCAGAACCACCTATGCCGTCGGTGCTGATCAATATTACCGAGTCTCCGATACTGACCAGCACACGTCATCACTGGTCGTTCGATGGTGACTTCCAGGATTCTGTTGGAACTGCAGATGGAACTCCGGGTGGAACAACTCCTGAGTTCGTATCCGCTGGAGTCCCTTTGTTTGTAGGGCAAGCGGCTGACTTCTCTGGTGGAAAGATGACAGTTGACCGTTCTTCACTGACCAATATGGGAACAAGTAATTATTCGTTCGCATTTTGGATGAAACTGAGTGACTCGACTGCATCAACAAGGAGAATATTTTCTTCCAATGCTAGTGGATCGATAAACGGGTTGTCTATTGGTATACAAAATGGTGTTGGCAGTGTTTATGTTGGAGCGCCAGATGGATTTTCAGGAACGAATTTTCAAAACGGTTTAACCTTTCCTTCTGATAGTCGATGGCATCATTATGCTGTCATCATTCGTAGAAATGGTGCAAGCGGGGTCTATTGGTATCAAGATGGCGAGTTAGGGACTTTTCAAGGAGCTGGCGGGAAATTCGGATTTTTATCTACCACTCACACTGATCCAGTGAAGATTGGGATGGGGGGGGGAAACAATAATGATATCGATCCTCTGAATGGACAACTTGGGGATATGAATATATTCAATCGTGCCATTACACTGGAAGAGATCCAATCACTCGCGAGTCCTGTAGAGCGGATACCGATTGGTCGGTTCAGGCAGCCTGTTGAGAATGGTATTCTCTATTCGCTTTTGCCGAAGAGTGAGTACGACGAGCCGAAGCTGGTCTCCATCAGTCTCGATGTCGCCGGCCCAGGCGGCGGGAAGAGTAACTCGATCAACCTCACAGTCGCGGCTCCAAGCCCGGTCGTCTCCAATGTGATCCCACGCCAGATCGTTCCCGATGCCGGTCAGTTCACGATGACGGTCGAGGGCCCGCTCTCGGTGCCGTTCTTCAACGGTTTCCAGGAGGAACGCTTCGGCAACTTCAACA
>JAESUL010000101.1 GCA_016763115.1 Phycisphaerales bacterium
TCGCAGGGTCGTGCGGCCAACTCGATGGAGTTCAAGGAGTACCGTGCGATGCCTCGCAACCTGCAAGAAGAGGTCATCGAGGCGGGCGCCTGATAACCGGCGAAATCAAGTTTTTCTCGGGCGTGCCAGCGATGGCACGCCCGTTTTCTTTGGATGATTCTTTCCGAGTTGGCATGGTCGGATGAAGCCCTTTTCGGGGTTTGCCGACCTATCGTGTGGACCCGTGGACCGGCAATGGTTCTCGGGCCTAGCGTGTGACTGTTTCGTGGGGATCAGTCTTTGGAATCATCGGCGATGGCAGGAGTCAAACGATGACAGATCGGTATCAGGCAGTGCTGCTCTTCGGTGCCCCCGGCGCCGGCAAAGGGACCCAGGGGTCGCTGCTCGGGAAAATCCCGGGGTACTTCCACATGTCCACCGGCGATATGTTCCGCTCGCTCGACAAGCACTCCGAACTCGGCAAGGTCTTCTTCGACTATTCGTCCAAGGGCGAGTTGGTTCCTGACGAGGTCACCGTCGCGCTCTGGCATCAGTATGTCCATGCCCAGTCGTTGCTGGGGATATTCAAGCCGGTGACCGATTTGCTTATCCTCGACGGCATCCCACGGACCGCGGCCCAGACCGGATTGATGGATCAGTACATTGATGTGCTCGGGGTTATTCATCTCGTTGCCAATGACCGCGACGAGATGGTCAAGAGACTGAGCCGACGCGCGATGCAGCAGAAACGCGTGGACGATGCCCGCGAGGAAGTCGTCCGCAATCGGCTCGATGTGTACGACCGAGAGACCAAGCCCGTGCTGGACCATTATGACACCGCACTTGTTCACGACATCGACGCGATCGGCTCGCCCGGCGCGGTACTCGGCAAGATCCTGCAGGTGCTCGCGCCGATTCACGAGAAAAACTTCCCCAACAGTCTCGAAAACTGATCCAGGCGTTGATCAACATACAATCAAGGTCGCACCTCATCGTTTCCAGTTGTCCTATTGGGTGCCACTACTCGCCGTCTTCGGCGCAGTAGTGTCTTCGTTCTTTGGGCATGTACAGCACTACTGCGCCCTTCGGGCGAGTAGTGGCACCCGGAGTTTGAGTGAAAGAAGAGCGATCGAGTACGATCTAGTCTTTTTTGTCATCGCCTCGAACGGTTTTTCTGCTGATCGAGAAGGTGATGATCTGTTCTACGAACCGTGAGAGCGGCTCGGTCGAGCGGATGCCATACAGCGCGGGGACCTCGAAGGATTGGTACGCGGCGGGCGGGTGGAAGTAGAACGAAACGGGGGCGATGGTGTGCAGCCGATCCGAGGTGCCGAAGAACTTCCACTTGTCTTTGTAGCGCGATGAGCGGATACCCCGCCCGCGGAGCTCGTCGATATCTATTGGTACCCAGACGAGCAGGTCGAGGTCTTTGTCGTAGAGTGCGAACTCGGTCCAACTCTGGACGCGGTCGTCGCCGGATTCTTCGTTGTCGATGCCGATCACGGACCGGGCCGGTATCCCCGCAGCCCGCAGCACCGCGGTGAGCAGGATCGTCATGTCGTGGCGCGATCCACGCTTTGAACGAGCGGCTTGGTCGGCGGTGCGGACCTCGAAACCGGCGTAGAAGCCCGAGCGCCCGAAGTTGCGTGTTGTACCCACGCCCTGGTTGTTGGCCAGCGAGTTGTTGAACCCTGATGTCGTCGGGACCACCAGCGAGCGGTCGTTGGAATAGATGTGCTCGACAACCTTGGCGGTGAGGTACTTGGCCAAGAGGACGGGCGAGAGTTGCTTGGGATCGTTGCCATCGGTCCAGAGGTCGACCAGGTCCGTGATGACAGATTCATCGGGAGCGGTGACGACGGTTCCCCTCGGGGCGGTGATGGGCGGGGAGGTTGGTGTGCCTATGGAGTCGATGATGGGGGTGAGGTAGGCTTTGGCTTCGGTGGGCCATTCGTCGGGCCAGGTGAGTTTGAGGGCTTCTTTCTCGTGAAAAATAGTGTCTACCGAAGTCGTGTAGGTGGTCATGGTAAAGCGAAGCACGCGGGCATTGCGGAGATTGAAGTTCCAGATGGAGTAAGGCGCATTGGTCTGCGGGGCGTAGCGGATGACCGGATCGACGGTGAGTTGGCGACCGTTGACATAGAAGGTGCCCAGAATTTTTTCGGTTGGGTCCGACCAACTCGCCGCCGAGTTGTACACCAGGGGGTAGACGAACTCGATGTCCTCGGGGAACACCTCGGACTTGCCGGCTTGGATCGAGAAGTTCCGATCAAGGTAGACATTCTGAGACAGCAGCAGGTACACCGTCTGGTGGACCACCCACTCACGCGGTCTGTAGTACGAGAGGTAGGGATTCTCGGGGAGCTCGATATCGAGGTCCGAGGGATTGTTCTTTCGGCTCTGGGCATCGGCGTTGGTCGCCAAGATGCCCATCGGGATGGTCAAGATCAATGACAGCAGTACAGCGAGATGGTTCACGGGTGTCCCCTTTGGGTGGATGCTGAGGTACACAGAAGTATACGGGGATCATTTGGCCCCGGTTTCACGGTATGTTTGTAGAAACGAACCTATGATGGGGGTGTTTGAGACGGACGCCCTGAATGAAAGAGGAAATGCGATGACATACGCTGCGAAATCTGATGCGATCTCGACCCGGATGGAGAAGGATTCAATGGGCGAGATGCCCGTGCCATCCGATGTGCTGTATGGCGCATCGACCCAGCGAGCGGTGCTCAACTTTCCGATCTCGGGCAGGGCGGTGCCGGATGAACTGATCCGGGCATTCGCGGTGCTCAAGGCGGCAGCGGCCCACGCGAACGCCAAACTGGGCAAACTCGATGCGGAAAAGGCGAAATCTATTGAAGCCGCGTGCGATCTGATCCAGAACGGGCTGTGCGAGCAGGGCGGGATCGCTCGGCATTTCCCGATTGATATCTTCCAGACCGGCAGCGGCACCTCCACGAACATGAACTCCAACGAGGTCATCGCCAACCTCGTCTGCCAGTCGCTCGGTGCCCCGATCGGATCGAGCAAAGACGCTTCATACCTGAAAAAGACGGGTGCGGTCCATCCGAATGATGATGTGAACATGGGGCAATCAAGCAACGATACCTTCCCCACTGCGATGCATATTTCCGCTGCACGAGCGATCAAGTCGGATCTGCTGCCGGCCGTCACCCGGCTGGCCGAGGCACTCGATGCCAAGGCCAAGGCATGGGATGAAGTCGTCAAAATCGGGCGGACGCATCTGCAAGATGCGACCCCGATTCGTCTCGGGCAGGAGTTCAGCGGGTACGCCTCGCAGATGCACCACTCCGAGGAACGGCTCCACCGCGCCCTGCACACCCTGGGCGAACTGCCCATCGGGGGCACCGCGGTCGGCACCGGGATCAACACCCATCCACGGTTCAGCGAGTTGGTCTGTGCAGAGCTCACCAACACCACCGGGATTCATTTCCGCGAGGCTGTCAACCACTTTGAGGCCCAGCACGCCAAGGACGGGATCGTCGAGGTTTCTGGGCTTTTAAAGACCATCGCGGTGAGTTTGTCGAAGATCGCCAACGATATCCGTTGGCTTGGATCTGGGCCGAGGTGCGGGATTGGTGAGTTGAAGCTGCCAGCGGTCCAGCCCGGATCGAGCATCATGCCCGGCAAGGTGAACCCGGTGATCTGCGAAGCGGTGGTGATGGTATCGTGCCAGGTGATCGGCAACGACGCGGCGGTGACCACCGGCGGGCTCGGTGGCGTCGGGTCATTGCTCGATCTGGATGTCGCAATGCCGATGATGGGGGCGTGTGTGCTCGATTCGATCGGGCTGCTCGCCGGCGCGTGCAACACCTTCAACGACAAACTCTTAGCCGGGCTCGAACCCGATCGCGAGCGGTGCGAAGCATTGATCGAGGGGTCCCTTGCGATGTGTACAAGTTTGGTTCCTGTTATTGGGTATGATGCGTCGGCCAAGTTGGCGTATCAGGCGTTTGCAGAGGGGAAAACTGTGCGGGAGTTGGCTCTTGAGCAGGGGATTTTGGATGCGGATCGGCTCAACGAGTTGCTTGATGCGGGCTCGATGACCAGCCCGCAGGAATAGGGTGGAGCCGAGATATAGATGGAATCTGGGTCCTCAATGGCATTTGCACGCAACTAGGGCGTGTTATTGAGCGTATTTCTTGGCAAGGGGACGAATGTCCACATGCCGGGTGTGCACGGGCACAACCCACTGCGATACCAACCGAATCGTCGGAATACACGGGCACCACGAGGGCAGATGCTCTATACTCAATGCCTGCCCGATCTGACGGGATTAATTACCAAGTTTGGAGACCATAATGCGCCTTGAAATGCACGCACTGACGCTTTTTTCTCTCGCGGGGCTCGTCCTCGGCACTGCTCCGATCGCTGCCCAAGCTGCGGAACCGATTGTTCCTGTGGTCAAGCAGTCCGATGCCTCAAAGGTGTCCACGCAACAGTCGGGTGTTGAGACTATTTCAGGCAAGACGCTGAAGGTCAAAATGAGCACCAAGAACGCGGTCGAATACACCGTCGAAAATCCGTCTTGGCGTGAATCAAAGGCGGTGCGTGTGGTTGATGCCAATCGCCCAGAACTCACGATGACCAAGACCCTGTTCGCACGGGTGAGTGTTGGCGTCGAGAATGAAGCGGCCCTGAAGAACGCGGTTGCGGCGGCCGGTGCTGCATTGCGATCTGATCGTCCTGGATCGCACGCATTCGAGAAGTTCAACGGGCTTGATACGGTATTCATTCTTGAAGCCAACTCGGTTGAAGATGCGATCAATATGGCCAATACCCTCGAAGGGATGCCCGGCATTCTCTGGACCGAGATCGAGCACCGGAATCCGGTCAAGAGCCATGCGATTACCTCCGACCCGTCTGCTGGAGATCAGTGGCATATCGATAACCCGCTCGGCAATGACGCCAATATCGCAGCGGTTTATGACCGCGGCATAACAGGCGATGGGGTCGTGGTTGGTATTCTTGAAGCGGACCCAAATAGCTTTTATCATGTAGACAACTTGGGCATTGAGAACATACACCCTGATCTGGTCAATCAGTTGAATCGTGATCTTTCGATTCCGACTGACCCGTTCAATGTTTCTTACTCGCACGGCGTGAGCGTTGCCGGTCTGGCCGGGGGCGAAGGCAATAACGGGCTTGCGGGTTCTGGTGTTGCTTACGGTGCACAACTCGCATCACTCAAGAACGGTTCTAATATCAACTCGGGCCAATCCTTCTCGCACGAGTTGAACGACATTGATATCGTCAATAGTTCATGGGGCCCAATGAACGAGTCAACACCCAACTCGAATACCGGCAAGGTTCTCGTTACTCTCCCAAACGATTTCGAGATTCGGATCCCCCAAGTCACGCATTCGGGGCTCTCGCGGATTGATTTGATCGGGCTTGACCAGGGGCTCCGGCTCGGGCGCGAAGGCAAGGGAAGATTGTTTGTTTTCTCTGCCGGCAATGGGAATCACTTCCAAGGGTTCGACCGTTTTCTCACGGGGAATGCGATTAGTCTCCCCGGGCTCTTCGGAGGCTTAGATTATGGGTACCTTGATATCTCAGGGGTTGATCCAACCCGCAACGACGGCGATGGCGACGGGGTCCCCGA
>JAESUL010000102.1 GCA_016763115.1 Phycisphaerales bacterium
CACGCCCGAGGCGTAGACGATTCCCAAATCTTCATCCCCCGCTCGGCCAACTACGACCTCACCGAAAAAGACGCCTGTGTCGCCCTCTACAACGATTGCTTCGGCGCCGACAAAGCAACGATGGTCATCCACCTGGCCGCCGAGGTCGGAGGCATCGGCGCGAACATGAAAAACCCGGGGCGATACTTCTACGCCAACATGGCCATGGCCCTGCACCTCATCGAACAAGCACGCGTCGACGGGCTCATCGAACGCGCCGGTAAGTTCATCCAGACCGGAACCATCTGTGCCTACCCAAACATGACGCCCATCCCCTTCAAGGAAGAAAACCTCTGGAACGGGTACCCCGAAGCCACCAACGCACCGTATGGAGTCGCCAAGAAAGCCGCGTGGCAGATGCTCGATGCCTACAAACTCCAGTACAACATGAAGTCCTCCTTCGTCCTGCCCGTCAACCTCTACGGCCCGCACGACAACTTCGACCTCGCATCCTCGCATGTCATCCCCGCGCTGATCCGCAAGTGCGTCGAAGCGATGGATCGCGGCGATGAGTTCCTCGAAGTCTGGGGCACCGGCAGCGCAAGCCGCGAGTTTTTGTACATCACCGACTGCGCCGATGGCTTACTCACCGCCGCCGAGAAGATGGACGACCCCACCCCGATCAACCTCGGCACCAACATGGAGATCACGATCCGTGACTTGGTCCACATGATCGCCACCCTCACCGGCTTCGCTACCGAGGACACCATCGAGCAAAAAATCCGCTGGGACACCACCAAACCCGACGGTCAGCCACGCCGATGCCTCGATGTTTCAAGGGCGAAAGACCTGATGAACTGGCAAGCCAAGGTCGGCTTCGAGCAAGGCATGAAGAACACCATCGAATGGTTCAAAGCCCACCGCCACGACGTCGAGGCGAGGATGTGAATCAGCAACCAAAACGGCAGTACGGCAACTTTGTAGTGGCTCTGTATGATGTGCTGAACCAAAGTGAAAAACTAAAAAAATGGGATGACTCTTGCTTACTAGACGCCGGGGATAAATCCGCTTTGCAGGCATATGACGAAACCGCGGAGTTGATTCGAAAAATGCGCATCGCGTTTCGGAGTATTCTTGGTGGAATTGTTAATTTTGAGTCAAGCGTTTCCTCTAAAATGAAAACAGAAGCGCAAACAAAAGATATTGAGGAAGCTGAGAGTGAGACTATTCGGCATCAGTCATTTTCGGATACACAAATCTGGTTTGTGAGAGCAATGAATGGTTCTGGCGTCATTCATGTTCGGCAAATCTGCAATGTGCTCTCAGGCATGGCATTGATTCATATGTTGAATATTTATCTGGAAGTACCAGCTCGTGGAGCAATAAGTTTTGGGTGTGGAACCGATAGCTTGAGTAATGAAGACGAAGAGGGGCAAGAAATTTACGGTCCAGTGCTTGAAACTGCGTATCGATTAGAAGATTCTGTTGCGAAGTATCCAAGAATTGTTATTCATGGAGGGCTAAAAAAATATTTAGCGGAAGAACTCGCAAAGTGGTCAAGAAGTTCGATCGACCAAGATTCAGTCTATACCAAGTACATGGTTCATTTTTTGAATAAGGCAAATTCTTATATCCTGAAAGATCGAGATGGTCAGTGGATTTTGGATTATGCAGGGAAGGGGCTTGCGGATCAACTCGCTCATAGTTTTCAACCAACAGGTGTTCAACCATCTCAGGTAATTCAAAAAGCACTAGTGTTTACACAACAACAGATCTCAGAGCATATTGATAGCGGGGATGAGAAGCTGCTGGGGCGGTACATGTTGCTTAAGGATTACCTCGAATCACGAAAGCAGTATTGGTAATGACCACCCTCCCCACCCACCACCAATCCCGCCTCGACCGCGAGTATACCGACACCCCGCCGCCTCGGCGCCCATGCAGTTGTTTTCTAGTATTTCGCAATGTTGATCTGTGATACACTCTTACCAGGAGGCTCATCATGCTGCGCATCTTTATTCTTGTCGTCATTCTTCTCACGCCTCATGCCAAAGCCGCCGAGCCGCCGGAGCTTGCGTGTTTATCCGGTCTAAGCCTCGACGAGGTCTTTGCTCAAAATAAGCACATCAACGGCGGGTTCATCATCATCGTTGGCGACAAATGGATGGAGAGCGATACATGGGCCAGCTCGGTCTGGAATGACCCCGAAGTGGTTGAGTACCTCAAATCACACCATGTACTTGTGACCTACATGGATCAGGAATCCGACCCCGCCTTCTTTGACACGCTCGATATTGGAGCAACCCCAACATTCATTTATTACAGCAATCGCCGCGTTCGCTCGCGCCGAATCGGGCTTGTGTCGGCAAGGGATGAGTCAAGGGAAGCAACGATCGAATGGGTCCGCGCAGCCCGTTCCAACTTGACACTGCTTGAGAAAAGATACAAAAAAGTCCATGAAGACCCAACTAATATCGCGTCGAGAGTAGAGCTGATGAAAGAACTGTCAGCGGAGGGCCAAGCAGGAGCTTCGACTGAACAGCACTGCTGGGTGATCGATCACAACCAACTCTGGTACGAATATATGATTCAACAAGATGAGTTGAAAACCGAGGATGAGTTTCAATTCATGCTGTACTGGTTCATCATGGGCGCGCGGGACAACCTGGTCCTTATTCGCCGTACAGATTTTTCCGGGCATGAATCCGATGGCTGGAAAGACGCAATCAGAAGCGTTGAATACGCCGAATCAAACCCGTGGACAACGCCGCGAAGCCCGCAGACATTTCAATCAAAGAAAGCATATGTGGATCTCCGCCGAGCCCTCGAATCCCGGCGCGATAACAACACCGCCACCGAACGCGACCTGTTCATCCTGAACCTACTCACAGCCGAAGGCGAAGAAGGACAGGCGATTCACGAGCAGTTCCGCAAATACTTTGACGAACTCGAACGCGGCGAATAGCTCGGACGAGCTCAATCCACCTCGCCCGCAAAGAAGCCCCCGACGGCACCGGCACCCTCGCCTTCGAGTCCGCCCGCGGCGCGGGCAGCAACCCACAAATCGCCAGCCGCCACCGAATGGTCGCCATCGAAGATGTTATCAGCATCGAACGCCTACTCCGCCAGCAGTTCGGCGGCTGCTAAGCACGCGATGGATGATGCCCCCCACCCGCCCGGCTACCCTTTGATATGGATTCCCAGAAACCAATCATCCGGTTCTGTGTCAACAACCCCCGCACGCTGGGCGAGCGCAATGGCTTGATCGCCCGCGGGTTTGATTGCCGAGACTGCCTGGGCAACTGCACCGCATGTTTCGAGGGACGGTTCCTCGAAATCGATGCAGAAATCGTCTCTGGGGACTCCTATGGGCAGATTTTGGGGATTGGCGACGGCTTGACGGGGAATATTCCCCTGGAATAACCGTGGGCGGTCTATTGTTCTCCAGTCGGTACGAAACGATACCTTGCTGGAGTCCGCTGAAATGACCAAGAAAAAAACACTCGCTGCCGCTACGGTGGCCCTTGCGGCCGCTTGTCCAATCTCCCTCGCTCAAGACCACGCACCCGATGTTCCACAAGCCCCCGCGTTCCATCAGGTGCAACGCTCCGGTTCGGTCGATCTAGAAACTGAATATGACCTCTCCGGGCTGACCATCCCCCGCGAGCAGATCCGCACCCTGCTCCCCCGCGACGCCATCCCCTCGTTGACCGATCCGGATCTGGTCTCGATCGAGGATGCCGATTGGCTCAGCGACGACGACCGGACAGCCCCGGCTTTGGGATCGGATGCCCCATAGACCAATCGCCCAAGCCGAGCGTTCACAATCAAACCAGCACACATCGGGCAAGGCTC
>JAESUL010000103.1 GCA_016763115.1 Phycisphaerales bacterium
CGAAACCATCAGTCCGGCGTCGGACCATCCTTCCCAGTACCTTACCTCGAAATCGTGTAGCCCCGCGGTGAGATTCACCATCGCGCTCTTCCATCGGAATCCATGCGAAGAATCATCATTGATGACCATCTGTCCATCAATGAACAACTGGGCGGACTGGTCAGAGCCGAGGTTGAACTGCCAGTTCCCGTCGGTTGGGATGCTGATCTTACCCGCGGCACGAACTCCAAAGTAATCTGATGCCACACCGCCCTGGGATGTGGAGGTTCCATCTGCGTTGGTGATGGTGGTGCCCACAAACGGGCTTCGGGTGATGGGCCAAGCGATATTGGCTTCGAGGGTCATCCGGTCGTAACTCTGCCAGTCGATATGCCCGACCTTTCGTGCGTGCCGAGCATTGTCTACCCAGTACACCCGCAACCCATCACCCCCAACGCCGAGCGCCGGATCATTCTTATTCGGCGAGAACGCCGAGGGGGGGATCACCTGCTCAAATGTATCGCCCGGTCCCTTCCAGGTCGTTACCAACCCGGCATCAGACCATCCCTCCCAGTGCAGTACTTCAAAGTCATGCTCGCCCGCCGACAGCGTTCGTGTTCCATATTTCCACCGAAAACCATGACTCGATGGATCATCAACCAGCGCAACTCCATTAATGTACAGCCTTGCAGATTGGTCGGATCCAACGCCGAAGGTCCATTGTCCGGTGTGTGGGATGGTGATTTTGCCTACCGAGCGTGTGGCAAAGTAATCGCTCGGCCCGCCGGTGAAGGAAGCGCCACGGGTGATCGGCCAGTAGATGTTCTGGATGGTTTCCATGGTGTCGTGGTTTGCCCATTCAACCTGCCCAACGCTGCGAGCATGACGGGCGTTGTTGTACCGATAGGCGTGCAGACCGCCACCCGAGGGTGGATTCGATGCACCCGAACCGGGGCGGAAGGCGCTCGATGGGATAATCTGCGTGATTTCGTCGGTGGGCCCTTTCCATGCGAGACTGAGCCCAGCGTCGGACCACCCCTCCCAGTATCGCACCTCGATCGTGTGATCGCCCTTTTCCAGATCGATCGTTCCAGTCTTCCACCTGAACCCGTGGCTTGACGGGTCGCTGATGACGGGTATGCCGTCGATGAACAACGCTGCGGATTGGTCCGAACCAAGCTCGAATGTCCAAGTCCCCTTCTCGGCGATGTTGACGATGCCTACGAATCGGACACCGAAGTAGTCGACCGGCCCCCCGACACGGAACCCGCCGCGCGTTTTTCGGAAACTGGGGCGTTGAACGGTATTGACGAGGTTGGCATTGTTCCAGTCAATTTGCCCAAAGTTTCTTGCATGCCGAGCGTTGTCGAACCAGTACGCCCAGATCCCGTCGCCGCCCGCGTCATAGACGGGTTCTTCTGGTGGATGCGAGAATGCCGATGCGGGAACAACTTCCTCGCTCGAAAGTGTCGGGCCATCCCAATACAGGTTGAGCCCCGCGTGACCGGTGCGTTCCCAGTACCGGACTTCCAGTTCGTGCTTGCCTGCTGTCAGCGACTTGATCCCCGTGGGAGATCGGTACGCGTGGGCACCGGGATCGTTGACAAGCAACTCGCCGTTAATCCATAGCTGCATCCCATCATCGGCGCCAAGCCGGAAAGACCAGATGCCGTCGGCGGGGATATTAATTTGTCCAACGATGCGTACGCCGAAGTGTGAATCGGGAAGGTATTCAGTCCACGGCTGACTTGTATTGGCGAAATCAATCGTGTCGATTGTGTTGAGCAGATCATAGATTTCCCAATCGATCTGCCCAAGTTTCTTCGCCCCATTGGTATTGGTGTTCCAGTACGCGCGCAGCCCCGGCGTTGATCCCGCCGGGGGAGATCCCAGAACAGGAGAGGCAAGACCACAGAACACGAGGCAGAGTATGAGAATCCGTATACATTCTTTGAGGTACATAAGAATACAATTCGGTACACAATGTGTGCGAATGAAAGCGGATTTCCCGGGCGGGAAAAATACCGGACAAAAACACCTGTTTAGGTTGAATGCGCGAGCAATGAAACACGAGCGAGTCCGATAGAAGAGCAGGGTTTCGCTGGATTACTCGTTGTAGTCGCCGCCGATTTCATTCCATTGAACGACTCGGACGCGCCCCTTGCTGAAGAGTTCGTAGGCCCCAATGTCGATCTCGGCGATCCCATCGTTGTTGCCATCGGTGGGGCGTGAACGCCCGCCGATATCGGTTGTTGGTGCGTAGCTGGCGGTCCCGGCGTCGAGGGCGGGCGAGCCGTACCGCAGCGAGAAATCACCGGCGGCAGCGTCCACAAACAAGGGGTCGTCCTGGATAATGTCCAACTCGAATGCTCTGCGAAACCTGACCATGCTGACGCTTATATTGTGTTCAATCGTGCTCGCGACAACAACAGATGGGCTGTTGTAGGCATAAGAGACCATCCCGTAGTAGCAGGTGTCCATGATGTTGTTGATAATCCGTACAATACGGGCATTGTACGAATAGGAGTAGGCACCATAGAACGAGCCGGTGATGGTGTTGTTGGCAATGATCGAGTTGGATCCATTGGCTGCATACACACCCGAGTAGATCGGGAGGTAGCAATCAGAAATCTGATTGTTTGAGATCTCGATGGTATCAACCATCGGTGTGCTCCACCCAAAGACAATGATCCCGTAGATGTACCGGTTCGCCGATGGACGGCTTTGCATCGCAGACCACCCGCCCTGGTATCCGGTGCTGAGGTACAGCCCGTTCTTCATCGTCATGTCGTTGCGTGTGATGGTGACCGAAGTCGCGTTTGCGCGGTTCATGGGGGTGACCCAGACAAGGTGGGCCGAACTCGATGATCGCTCGAAGACACAATCGGCGACTGTAATATCGCCCATCGCGGTCGCGTAGATCGCGTACAGCGTCGGCACCTCGATCGTGCAGTTCTCGATGCTCATTCCCGCGCTCGTTGCGTTTATCCCGTACTGAACTTGGTTGCGCAACGCGAACCCGCGGATCTCCCAGAAATCACGCGAGGCCAGCCGGATCCCGATCGGATCCACTGAGCGTCCATCGATCACTACCGGGCCCGGATCATCAAGCGTCCAGATACCCTTGGCATCGGCAATGAGTTGGATCGGTTCATCACTCGTTCCAGAGACCGCGGCCGACCCCGCGCCGGTTCCGATCTCGATTGATTCCTCGTAGGTCCCCGGTCCGACATACACGATGCTCCCCGGCTCGGTGCAGTTGTTGACCGCGTGCTGGATGGTTGCAAACGCCCGCTGAGGGGTCAGTCCGTCTTCGCTGTCCGAGCCGTTTGTGCGGACATAGAAAGTGTCGCCGAAGGCAGGGGTTGTGAAAAGGGTCAGGGCGCACCCGATCAAAATCAGAAGCGTACTCGTTGAGCGTGTGTTGATTCGTTGCATGTGTTGATTCCTCAAGGACTTGAAGCCTTAGTGGCTCAATCGGCATCTTTGATTGAATCATTCAGAGTCACTGAGATTCCACGAAAAACCCGGTCGGCATTCGGAGCGGGGCGTCTGATAAGCACATCAGGTTGTAAGTTATCAGTCGTTCTCATTCCGCAATGAAGCCGCGATCGAGATCTCTTGCAACCGGATCGAAGCGTGGTCGAGGGTTTCTTTGGCGATGTGGAAATCGTTTGGGTTGACCGATGACCAATCGTTGTGCGCACGATCGACGAACCCGCCGAGTGTGTCGATCAGGCTTTGGAGTTCTGATCTGTACTCATCGTCGAGCGCGTCTTTGTGGACCTTGAAGCGATCGCCGATCCATTTGAGATCGAGCTTTGCGTTGACGATCAGGTCGGCGATCTGGTGCCGGGTCATGTCCTCGCGAGCGTGGGTGATACTCTCGGCTTCCATCCGATCGACCTCGTCCTTGGTCAGTCCGTGGTTGGGAACGATCTGGATGCTTGCGCGTTTGCCGGATCGTTCTTCGATGGCCGACACGCTCAAGAAGCCGTTGGCATCGACGAGGAACTCGACAACGAGTTTGGGGATCCCCGCGGGCATTGGGGGGATCCCCCGGAGTTCGAAGGTGCCCAGCGATCGACAATCCTCGACCATCTCACGCTCGCCCTGAAGGACCTGCAGCTTGATATTGGTCTGCCCATCGACCGATGTGCTGAAGCGTTCGGTGGCGCGGGCGGGGACGGGGGAGTTGCGCATGATGAGCTTGGCGACTGCGCCGCCTGCGGTCTCGATGCCCAATGAGAGTGGGATGACATCGACAAGCAGCTCGCCCGTGCGGGTGCCCGCGAGGATCGCGCCTTGCACCGCGGCCCCGAGGGCGACGATTCGATCGGGGTCCAGCGCGGTGTAGGGTGTGCGGCCAAAGAACTCGCCGACCCGGGCTTGGACCATCGGGATGCGGATGGACCCGCCGACCATGACCACAGCGTCGATTTCTGAGCCTCCCATCGCCCGCGATGCGTCGCGAAGGGCCCGGCGGCAGGCATCGAGTGAACGGGCAACCCAAGGCCCGATCATTTCCTCAAACTCGGTGCGCGAAATGGTGCGGGTGTAGGTTTGATTGTTGCCCAAAGAGACCTCGATGGATGCCTGGTCGTCGGTCGAGAGTTTGTGCTTGACGGATTGGGCGAACTGGATCAACGCTCGCCGGGTCGAGGGATCGAAGTTCTCCATCGAGTCTGATGCTTTGGTGCCGAGTTGTTCGTTGATCTCGCGGATAAAGAGTGCCACGAGCATCTGGTCAACATCATCGCCGCCCAGGCGGGTATCGCCGGCGGTCGCGAGGACCTGGAAGAACGCGGGGGTGTTCGGATCGTCCGAGGGGATGAGCCGGAGGATGGAGATGTCGAAGGTGCCGCCGCCGAGGTCGTATACGGCGACCCTACGCTCGAGGTCCTTGCCGAAGCCATACGCGAGCGCGGCTGCGGTGGGCTCGTTGATGATGCGGATGACGTCGAGGCCGGCGATGCGTCCCGCGTCCTTGGTCGCCTGGCGCTGGTTGTCGTTGAAGTAGGCCGGGACCGTGATCACGGCCTTTTCGGTGCCGCCGCCGAGGTATTGCTCGGCGACCAGCTTCATCTCTTGCAGGATGAACGCACTGACTTCCGGGACGCTGTAGACCTGATCGCGAAGCTTGATGCGCACGTCACCGTGCGGGCCTTCGACGATCCCGTACGGGCAGGACTGCTGCACCGCCTTGGACGCCGGCGACTCCCA
>JAESUL010000011.1 GCA_016763115.1 Phycisphaerales bacterium
GTTGACCGTTGGAGAGATGGCTGAGCGGTTGAAGGCGCACGATTGGAATTCGTGTGGGGGAGCAATCCCCTCGGGGGTTCGAATCCCCCTCTCTCCGTTTTTTGAAAGAAATACAGGTCGGATGTCCATTTGATGTGGGCATACCGGCCGTTTTTCTGGGGTGTTGGCGGGTATTGAGCGTCTCTGCTGATTGCAACTCTACCCGAGATCAGCACAAGTAGGCCCAAATCTCGCAATCGTCTCTTTGGGCGATTGGAGGGGTGTCCTTTTGATGGCTTTGGGTTTGGAGATCAGGCTGAAACTGCGGCGATCTTGGCGCGATCCAGCCCGATGGATTGAGCCTGATGATTCCAGTCGAGTTGTTCAGTTGCTCGGAGCAGGTCGCTCAGCGTGATGCTCGGAGCGAGTGTGCCAACAAGTGCATGGCGAAGAATCTCTGGGCTCAGGTAAGTCAACGGCAAGAGATTGAGCAAGCGTGTTCTCGAAATATGATTCTGATCCGCATAATCACGGAGACTGAGCTTTGTCTCCATAATCTCATGGTGCCAGCGGTACGCAAGTCCGATCGCATCGACGATGTGCTGCTTGGGTGCTGGAACGGATGGGAATACAAGGTCCTTACCATCGGGCGAGAGGATCATGCGTCGGCCATCGAGTTTCTTGATCTGGACGTCGAGTGTGAGGTTGACGAGTCGTCCTCGGTCTTCGATCTCTGGCTTGTAGGCGCAGGTCGGGTATGGCTGGCACTCATTTCCTGTTGGAAGAAGCTCATGGACTCTCAAGCGTTCAATTGCATCGCAGTTTAACCGGAGGGTGAGTTTGTCCGGGGCAAGCGTGACGCTTTCGATCACTTCTCTGATCCAGTGATCTCGGGTTTCCGATGACTGTTTTTCAAGCGGCTTATGGCTCAAATAATCAAGCACGATGCCTCTTGCAAGGTCATCAAGATGATTCGCATTTATAGATTTGATCAGGCAAGCTTTGAATCCTCGCTTGATCGCCTTCTGGCTGATGTAGTACCTGACAAGTCGTTTCTGACCCGAATCGTTTCTCTTGGTCAGGGGACGATGCACAGAACTCGGGCTCATCGCAAAGTCGTCGTGTGTTCGTATCTTGCCTTTGAGCAGATACTGATGCAACCAGCGATGACGATTCTTGCGGTCTTGGGATTTGATAATCCGGTGCACCTGATCCCAAAGTGATTGTTCGACGATCGGTTTGTGCAGGCCGTCGTAGATCTCCGTGACCTCGTTGCGGGTGTGCGTGATCTTGCCCAGATAAACCGGGTTGGTGAGGACTTTATAGATGTACTTCTGTGTAAGCGGTCGGCCGCCGTGCCAGTTTCCTTTACTGCTGATCCAGTGCTTGGTGGTGTGGCCTTCTTCGTTGAGTTGCTGGGCGGTCTGGATGTGTGATTCCGTTTTCAGATAGAGCTCAAAGATTCTTCGGGCGAGATCCGCTTCCTTCGGAATGATGTAGATGCCGCGAGCTTCCTCCTCACGCTGGACTCGGTACCCGAGCGGCGGTTGACCGGACACCCAATACCCCTTCTTCTTGGTGGCCGCGATCTTGTCACGGATCCGCTCACCCGTGACCTCGCGTTCAAACTGGGCGAAGCTCAAGAGCATGTTGAGCGTGAGCCTGCCCATCGAGTTGGTGGTGTTAAACTGCTGCGTGACTGACACAAACGAGACCTTGTGCTCATCAAAGACCTGCACCATGCGAGCAAAGTCGGTCAGTGATCGGCTCAGCCGATCGACCTTGTACACGACGATGACATCGATCCGGCCGCACTCGATGTCTTCGATCAGTTGCTCAAGCGCCGGGCGTTTCATGGTGCCGCCCGAAAAACCACCATCGTCATAATGTGTCTTGATGATCGACCAGCCCTCATGTTTCTGGCTCTTGATGTAGTCGATCCCGGCCTGCCGCTGGGCATCGAGTGAGTTGAAGGCCTGCTCCAAACCCTCCTCGTTGGACTTGCGGGTGTAGATCGCGCAGCGGATGGTTTTCATGAAATCCCCTTCATGGTGCTCAGGCCAAAGAATCGGGGGCCCGACCATCTCGCCCCGGTGATCTTTCGGGCGACTTCAGAAAGGCTTGCGTACTCCTTGTCTCGGTACATCAATCGCTTGCCGTCGTTGAGTACACGCACCTGGTGCTTGGTGCCGTGCCATGTGCGGATGAGTGTCGTTCCGGTCCGGAGTGTGACCTTATTATGGCGATTCCGCGTGATCGGGGATGAATCAGACTTCGTCTTCATTCGTGCAGATACCGGGGCCTTGCGCATCGCGACCTTGAGTAGCCGCCGGGTGCGTGCATCCAATCCGCCGTGGGCTTCGTGCTGAAGATGCCATGAAATCCCGAAGAGCAGGGCATACTTCTTGGATGGTGGCTCACCACGCAAGCCAAGCTTGATCCATAGATCACGCAGACGCTTGGGCGTCAGCTTGGGCAAGTCGGCGAGTGCTGGGGCTTGTGGTGGGGGCTGGAGGCACGATGTGGGAGGTGATGGGGGCATGCACACATGTAGCCATGAATCGCGCCCAATAGCCAGTCCAATCTCCGTCTATGGCGAGAGATTCAGCAGATTCAGAGACACTTGCCAGCTACTTTGCATTTATCCAATGGCCTGGTTTGGCTGGCAAGACTTTCGTGATCACCGAGAGGATTGAGATTGCGGTTTGCAGAAATCGTGTTGTGTTTTTATCTCTACCCTCATCCGCTCGCCCCAGGCTCAGTGCATACCGATAGCCGGCTGTGTATGAGAAGTTGCGTAATCGGTATTTACTTGATACCCGGGGCCAGCGTTGAGGGCCGGTCGGGGTGCTGCGGGTATTGGCCCGCGGTGTCACATAGAGCCATGAAATCGTCTTGAGATCAAGTCAATCCGGTACATCGTAAGCTCAAACCGGGCAGATTCAGAGCTATTGAGCGAATCACCCAGAGATGAATCGATGTCCTTTCGCATGAAAGCCGATAATCTCTTCGTAAGCCAACTCGCTCGGGCTCGGAGTCCAGCTCGATTGGTAGGCGAAAGGAATCACGGACAAAGTTCTGGCCCCGGTGTGGGGCCGACAAACCATATGACGCGCGAGCGTCCGATGCTGCTCCACAGCAAACGACCAACTTGGGCTTCAGATTATTCTGGAGTCCTTGAAAATACGGTTGCGGCATCTGGATCCGCGCCCCCGCAAGGGGGCGTCGGCCAGGTGCTATTCCGTGAACCCCTTGGTCGGGGTGCTGTGGGTGGCCGTGGTCCGGCGCCTCTTTTTCTATGAGGTGTTTCTGGCAGGCATCGGTTCTCGTGTGTTGAACCACAAGGAGATCAGGCGATGTCAAACTACGCAAACACGAAATATATTGATGAAGATATGGGGAGAGGCCTTGGGAATGCTTCATTGACTCTCAGAATACTCATTCTCATCGTTTTCTCGATGCCACTTATTGGTGGTTGCGCGACGAACCAAACTCCAATTCGTCCTGTCGCTACGAAACATTTATCTCAAACGAGAATGTATGACGAACTCAGAGTAGTCAATAAGTTGCTTGGCCAAGAACTGTACCAAGAAGCTCTGGTAAGAGTACGCCAGGCTATTGAGAAGTATCCTCAAGAACTCGCCTTACAAGAACCCCTTAAGCGTGCGCAACAAGGGGTCGAACGGCTCAATGCTAAGCCGGCAACAAGAGATGAAGCTCTCGGTCGGTTGACGACGCGGAATGATGAAGTGGATGGAATCCGCTGGTACCGCCACAAGTATGGTACAAGCCAAACCGGCACACGGATGAGCGTGTACTTTGGCCAGAGCCTGACGGATCCAGATCGAATCTGGATGCGGATGACTCCAAGGTTCGAGGGAGGCAAGTGGAAGTTTATACGGGATTTTACTGTTGTCGCAGGTGGGCAGCGGTTCGATTGGGTGGATCAGGAGTTTAAGCGTGATCATCGCACATCGATGTACCGGTCTGCATCGAGACCCAGTACAACTGTTTGGGAGTGGGTCGATATTGCAGTGGGCGAGAAGGAGCGGTGTATGATCGAGACTGTCATCAGTTCCTCAGACGCTGTGCTTCGGTTTCGAGGTGAGAATGGGAACCATGATTACGCATTCAGCGAGCTGGATCGATTGATCTATCAAGATGTGCTTACGGCGTTTGAAGTCTTGCGTACGCGCTGAGTGAGACCTGATAGAACAGTCGCTCAATGATGCGATCAATTCAACGCCATGATTTGTTTGACCGCTTCGCCGCGGCCTCAATATCCTGCATAGTGCAAGGCTCACATCGGACACCAAATTGATTTGTGCGATCTGGTGCAGGCGGTTGAGTTGGTTTGTCATTCGGTAGCACGATCTCCTTCTTGATGGGACCGTGCAGTTTTTTCTGTATCAACTCCAAGTCTTCCATCGCATACCATTCGGCCATGGTCAAAGCTGGCGGGCCGCCTGGGCGGATGCATGTTCGCACGCCGAAGATTTTGTCAAGGAGGAATGTCTCCTCTTCGACCACTCCAAACCAGCCTTGCGCATATTTGCACTCCTCTCTCGATGCATCAGGATGCGGGGCTTCGTGAAAATAGCCATAGTGCGGGCCCCCCTCGTTGGGCGGGTATGGCCTTTGCTGATATTGGGACATGAACGGTTTGGCACCTATCTTTTCCAAGACCTCACGGAGTTCATCACGGTTTTCGCGTACCGGATGAAGTGCCTCTCCTTTGTACCTCACGAGGCCTCCTCCCAGCGTTTTGGGCAAATACTCATCGGCAATCGCGATGGCCGGGAGGCTGAGCACTTCCCAGGCATCCTGCTTGAGTAGGTGTCCGGTGAGGTCCTCTTCTGACAGGCGTTGCGTGACCACAATCACCACGCCGGCGTGCTTGTTATTGAGCCGTTGATAGATGTTTCGATCACACCAGGCGTAGAGATTGGCGCACTTGGTTGGATCTTTGGTATCCATCGCAGACTGTGGATCATCAATAATGATCATGTCTGCGGCGGGGCCGGTGATGCAGCTTGAGGTCAAGTATCCTGATCTAGATCCTCCGTGGGCTGTCATGATCTGATTTGTTTTCTCATTGAATCGGACATGAGAGAAGAGTGACCGGTATCGAGGATTCGACATCAGCTCTTGGCATCGGGCATGCTGTTCGTTGAGCATGTTTCGCTGGCTGGTGAGGCACATGATTTTGGTATCTGGCCGAACACCCAAGATCCACGCGGGGAAGGCGATCGAGGTGCATGTTGACTTGAGTGATCGAGGCGGCATGTTGATGATCAAGCGTCTCGTTTTGCCTTGGTAGCATTTCAAAAGCGCATTGCCGAGCAGATCAATAGACCAGTTGTGCTGGTATTCTTCCTCGGGATGAAGTGCTCGAAACGCAAACTGGAAAAAGGAAGCAGGGCTTGTGTGAAGGAGATGCCGGATGGCCCGTATTTCTCGATCATTCATCGGTCGTCTCCTCGCGGCATGTTTCACGGGTTTGAAATGACTTCATGACCTTGGCAAACGCTTCGCGATCAGCGGCATCGGGCTCAAAGCCTTCTACGGTTTGCTGTTTCATCAGAATGGGAAGAATGAGCTTGCGTGCTCTGGCATCACCTTGGAGCGCGTCGTTGACCAGCGCCTTTACGATAATTTGACGCTTTGGCATCAAACGAATCTCGCCGCCATCATTGATTCGGATGGTTTCGTCAAGCTCGATATCAATCAGCTTGTAGAAGTCCTTGATCTTCTTTGGTCGCCCCTTTGGATTCCCGGATTGACCCGGTTTCCATTGCGACTCCTTGGGCGGTTTCCTGTACCCGACAGCATGGTCAGTACTCTTTTCATTGTGCTCAGGCATTGGGATCTCCTTCGCTGCTTTCGATCATGCGGAGCTCTGAAAGCTCCGTAAAAGTGTTTCCGGTTTGCTCATGAATCGCTTCTTGCCCGGTCCACTGTTGCCAGCGGGTGATCGCGACATCGACATAGCGCGGCGAGAGTTCGAGCCCCATACATATACGCTTGGTTTTCTCGCACGCGATCAGCGTGGACCCGCTCCCGAGGAATGGATCCATGATGATCTCAGCACGCTGTGAGCAGTCGAGGATTGCCCCTTCAATCAGCCGGACCGGCTTGATCGTCGGGGTGGAGCTTCAGCGCGTCATGAGTGTCCGGGTCGCCGTCCTCTGCATGAAGGGCACGGACCGATGGGAAACTCCAGACATTGCTCCGGTTTCGGCCATGCTGACCGAGCTCGAAGTTGTTCTGATGAGACTCTGTGCCGTGCTTGTACACAAAGACCAGCTCGTGCTGGCTTCGATAAAAAGTGCCCATCCCCGCGCGATCCTTCACCCAGATGCAAAGGTTCTTAAGCTCTGAGTAGTGGATGCTTCCTGCAGCAAGCATCTCGCTCATGTGCCGCCAATCCATAAAGAGATAGTGGACCGAGCCCTGCTCACTGTGTTCGCACAGTTGTTCCATGACTTGTCCAAGGAACTCGGTGAACTGCTCGGTGGACATCTCGCCAGCGGCCATCGCGAAGTCGCCGTGCTCATCGGCGCAAACCTGGCCAATCGCCCTTGCCAGCAAGTTGTACGGCGGGTCGGTAAAGATCATCGAGGCTTGTTGCTGACCAAGGAGTCGCTGGTATGAATCAGGCTCGGTACTATCTGCGCAAAGAATCCGGTGAGACCCGAGTACCCAAAGATCACCTGGCTGAGTGACCGTGGGCTGGGCGTCGAGTGCAGGCTGATCATCCGATCCGTCCTCTTCAGCGGGTTCATCGAAGCCCTCGATCGAAAGCACTCGCTGCTCGATCTCCCCATAATCAAAGCCGATGGACTCGATATCAAAGTCGAGATCAAGATCAGAGAGCACCTTGAGGTGTTCGCCCAAGAGCTGGTCGTCCCATGTACTGGCGATGGTGAGTTGATTATCCGCGATCATTAGCCCGCGGATTTGGGCGTCATCAAGATCAGTCACGCGGACCGCCGGGATCTCGTTTATCTTGAGGAGTTTACAGGCTTCTACACGTGCGTGACCGCAGATTAACCGTGAGTCCTGATCGATGATCACGGGCATGCGGAAGCCGAAGGCCTCAATGCTTTGTGCGATCTGGTGGATCTGCTTCTTGGAATGCAGGCGGGGGTTGCTCGGATGGGGTCTGAGTATCTCTAGTTGTACAGATTCAATTTTCATATCAAAAACCTAAATGCAGGCAATGCAGAAGCATTGCGGACAATGAAAAGTGGGCCGATCTAGTTTCAGGAAGTAGACGCAGGGATCGCGTAGTTCACCTGAAATAGATAAACAGTAAAACAAGTTGTATTTGGTTGCCCCGGATCAGTACAGACGCATCACGCATCCATACCCGTTCGTTGATTCACTCGCAGACGGGGACATGCTCGGCATCACGCCTCACATAGGTTTGACCATGCTAGACAGCAAGCCAAGTTCAATATGCTCTAGCAGCCGGGCGACGCATCACGCGAACACGGTAGGCAAGGAGCATCTCTGCATGAGTGTACACGATTCTTTGGACGTGTGTTGCGAAGTTTCAAAATAAAATCACTATTTGGAAAACAAAGCCAATGGCTAGTGCACATTGCAGGATGATGCTCGGAGGGATACGGAGTTTTGCGATATGCAGAACTTGTAGAGCAAACCGAACTGTAAAGGGAGTATTTTGAGGTTTGGATTAATTTGAGCAACTTTCAGCTTCTGCGGTGGGGGGCTTGACCTGTCCCCGCAAGTGCGCATCAATACGAAAGCGATTTGCGCTTAAACCTGCGCTTAAACCCATATCTTGATCCATGCGTAGCGTGAGACTTTGTGCGACAATCTGGTCTTTGTTTGGAGGATCAGTTTATGAAGAAGTCAAGA
>JAESUL010000104.1 GCA_016763115.1 Phycisphaerales bacterium
GGCGAGTAGTGGCACCCATGATGTACTTTGAAGTCATCAGACACGACCTAGCCCAGCAGCGTCGCAGTACGCTTGGGATGCGTAAAAAGAAAGTTGTTGGCGTAGTTGGGCTTGTCGTTGGGGTCACGCTGGTGCTTGGCGTAGTCAAACTCGTCCATACCAATCAACCGCCCGGCATGAAAACACCGTCCCTCGTACCCCAGTGACCGGAAGATCTCCCAGAGTTCGCCAACAGGGTCCGAGTCATCGTCGGCGTGGCGCTTCTCGCACTCGACAAGTACACCCGGGCGGTACTTCTCAAGCGTGTTGCTCCCCGCACGGAAGATATCACGCTCCGCGCCCTCGGTGTCGCACTTGATGAAATCAATCCGCTTGAGGGCGTACTCGCCGGCGATATCGTTGAGCGCGATCGAGGGGACCTCGACGGCACGGACGGGTCCGTCGGCATCGGCTTCGAGTTCACGGATGCTTGCGCCGTGCGATGGGCCTTCGCCGGGAATGTGCAAGGTGATGGTCCCGGTGTGCGTCGAGACCGCACTGTGGCGGATGCGGACGCGGGTGTTGGCTTGGTAGAGTTCTTTGAGCCTTGCTGCGAGTTCTTGCTGAGGCTCGATCGCGACGACATGCCCCTTGGGCCCGACGCCCTTGCTCATCCAATAGGTGTACGCGCCCTTGTGGGCACCGATATCAATGGCGGTGCCGCCCGATGGGATGAGCCGGCGCATTTCTGCGATCTCGGCCGGGTCGTGTCGGCGTTTGTAGCGGTGGGCGCGTTGGATGAGCCGGAGCGTCTGAATCATCGCCAAGTATAGATCCGCTCTTGTGCATCGGCGAATATCTGGTATACTCTGTGCTGGAGACCTGCCCATGCCAACTTGGCTCATGATTCTGATACTCGCCATCGCTGTGGTCGGCACCATTATAGGGCTGATCGCCATGTTCACCGAGATGGGCGTCAAGCGATCGACCGGGACCATGAAAACAAGCCGATCGAGCAAGACCAAACGCTCCGGGCAGGGCGGGTCCAAAAAGCGAAAATAAGAATACTGCTACGCGATCTTCTCTGAGGGCCGGGTGCCACTACTCGCCCGTAGGGCGCAGTAGTGCTGATGGTGCGCAAAGATAGAAGACACTACTGCGCTGAAGACAGCGAGTAGTGGCACCCGATGAGAAATAATTGGGAAAGCCGTCAGAGACGACCTAGGCATGGACCGATGGCACGCAATTATTTATGCGATCTTCTCTGAGGTCGTCTGCTTTCCATGGTCATCGGCTTCCTTGGATTTTTCATCCTCGGAGGTGCTCGCGTAGCGAATCCGCCCGTGGTAGATGCTCGCGACCGATTTGGTGATCGATTCACAGATAGTGTTGAGCTCGCGGAAGGTCAGATCGCACTCGTCGAACTGCCCGTCGCTCATCCGCTTGTTGGCAAGCGTGCGCACCAACGCGTCGATCCGCGCGGGGGTGGGCTCGGCTAGGGTCCGCGTCGCGCTCTCGACCGCATCAGAAAGCATCGTGATGGCGACTTCTTTGGTCCGCGGACGCGGGCCGGGGTACCGGTAGTTGATCTCGTCGGGGAGCTGCTCGGCGGTTTCTTGGAGGATCTGCTCAGCTGTGCGTTCTTCGTCGGCATGCTCGGCCTGCTCGCGGGCGCGCCGGTAAAAGTATTCCACAAGTGTCGTCCCGTGGTGGGCTTCGATGAAATGCCTCAGCACCTTGGGCAGCGAGTGCTCGTTGGCCATCTCCATGCCGTCTTTGACATGTCCGATGATGACGAGCAGCGACATCGCCGGGTTGAGCTTGTCGTGCTTGTTGAGCCCGCCGGATTGGTTCTCGATAAAATAATCGGGCTTGTTCATCTTCCCGATATCGTGGTACAAGCACCCGACATAGGTCAGCAGCGCGTCGGCGCCGATTGATTCGGCTGCACTCTCGGCGATCGAGGCGACATTGAGCGAATGGTTGTAGGTCCCCGGCGCACGCTGCTGGAGCTCACGCAGAATCGGCTGCTTGGGATCACGCAGCTCGATCAGGGTCATCCCCGTCGTGATGTCAAACACTTTTTCAATGAACGGCAAGATAAACAACGCGATCCCGCCAACAAGCAGGCCCGCGATCAACGAATGGGCGCTGGCAGTAATGACCGAACCGGAGATCGCCGTTCCTCCCGCACCCACGGTGGGCAGCATAATCAACTGGTTGAAGAGTGTTCCTATGCACAACGCGCCCGCGGTGATGATCGACATGCGGATGAGTGTTCTGCGTTCGCGGATCTCGCGGAGTTGGACAACCGCCGATCCGATCCCGATGAGCATCACGATGACCATCCCGATATCGAGCTTGAGCGCAAGGGCGATCAGGAACGCGACGATCGAGGACACGACCAGCGCGGTCCGTTGGTCGTAGGCGACACACACAAGCACCGCGACGAGCACGACGGCGGTCAGCGAGCCGAGCCAGAGCAGACGCGGGTCATACGCCACGAGTAGCGACGCGCTGAACACCGCCACGAGCATGAGCAGGCTCAGCCAAGCGAACCTTGCGGGTCGGCGTGCGATTTTGGTACTGAACATCGCCAAGTACCCGCTGAGCCCGAGTACAACCGCACCGATGAGCCCAACGATCGAGACCCACCGCAGCACACGCCTCGTCAGGTTGCCCTGGGCGTGGAACTCGCGGATTTCTTGGTTGGCGAGTTTGAGTGTGGTTTGTTCGAGGATGTCGCCGCGCGCGTAGAGCCGTTGCCCGACGGTGATCGTTCGGCGCACGGGCAAGATGAGTTCGGCCGCCTCGCTCTGGGCAGCGATCGTCGCGGTGGTGTCGGCACTAAATGTCGGACGCGGGTCCTGGAGAAGGCGTTGACGCACGATGGATGCGACGGGCTCGGTGAACCCGGCGATCCGAACAATCCGATTGATCTCATCTTTGATCTGCTCGCGATTCTCGATATTGATCGCATCGTCGCGACTGATGCGCTGGGGGTCGGCGATCTGCTCGATCTCGGGCCCGTAGCGCAGCTCGATCTGCGAGTTGCGACCTTCCTGGGTGGCGCGCTGCCAGCTCTGTCGATCCATCATCGGACGCCGGCGGAGGATCGCATCGAGTTCCTCGACATGCCGCTGCCATTGATCGCTCGATGCCTCGTCGTCGGGCATCGAGTTGAGCACCGCGAATGCCTCTTCGCTGAGCCCAAAGCGGACACGGATCGACCGGTCAACCTTATCAAACTGCGAGACCCCCGCCAAGGTCCTTGGCAGGTTGGCAAGCGAGGCGCGGATGTCTTCGAGCACGGGCAAATCGGCGCTGTATACGCGGGGGATGTTCTGGCGGGCGTCTTCTTTGAGGCGCTGGGTCTGCTGGAGATCCTTCGCGATGAACTCGACGCGCGAGGTCCGCGTCTCGCCAGCGATCTGCCCGACGGCGACGAGGGGCTGGCTCCGCGTCCAGATGGTCAGGGTTGATGATGCGAGCACAAAGAGCACGAGCACCAACGCGCCCCAAAAAAGCGTGGGCGAAGCGACCCAGTCCGCAAGCCGATGCCTGAGCGATCGCTCACCAATGCGGACGACCACCCGGCGAGGCGAGGCCTGCTTGGTCTTGGGGGTCGCTTTGGAGACTGGTTTGGTGGGTTCTTTGGACATGGATCGTGTGCTTGGCTCTAGGGCTATCTATTCGAGGCCCGGTCAGTGGGTCTATCGGCGGTTTTCAGACTCGTGTCCGGTCTCAAACCGGGTTCGGATTCGTGCTTCTGCCCATCGTGATCCCCCGAGCTACCGGAACGGTAGAATAGAGTATATGACCACGCCTCCATCAACCACCCCGTCATTTCCAATGCAAACCCCGATTCGGTTCCTCTGCGCTGCAGCAGGGGCGATAACACTCTGTCTCGGTGCCCTGGGCGGGTGCAACACGCCCCAGACCCAGACCCCCTCGATAAACATCCCTTATAGAGGGGGGGCAACAATCGAAGCGGTTGATCCGGCCAAAACCCCGTTTCATGGATGGAAACGCGTCGATCAGGGGGTCACCATCGGCGCGATGGAAGAACTCATCATCGCGCGGGTGATCGAGACCGATGGCGTGCGATCGCGGAAATACTCCCTGCGGACCCTGCAGGGCAACCCAGGCTCACTTCGCGTGACCCGCCAAGATGTCGGCCTGGGCATAGAGCCCTCCGCCGGACTCTTGATCGAATGCCAGATCCGCCAAACGGGTAATCCCGGGCTCGAACAGAATCTCTTGGATGCCATCCGTCGCGCCATGCTCGAACAGCATCGGCTCGAACACGAAGACTGATTCACTCACTTATTCGTTGATTGATGATCGGCACCAACGCAGTTGGGCAGATCAACGATCATGGTCGTGCCCTGCCCATAGACGGACCGCACACTGATCGACCCGCCGAGCCTTTTGCACGCGTGCTTGACAATCGCGAGCCCGAGCCCGGTGCCTCGTTCTGCGGGCGTGTTTGTTGGTTCGTTGATCCGGTAGAACCGCTCAAATATGCGTTGTTGTTCAGCGATCGCGATGCCGACGCCCTTGTCGCGCACACGGATTTGTAGCCCGCGTGGGTGGTCGGGTGCTTGAGGCAGTTTGGATTGTGGATCGGCGATGATTTCTTCGATTGAAAACTGCACACGCACGCTGGTGTCCTCTTTGGTAAACTTGGCAGCGTTCTCGATGAGGTTGCGGACAATGAGCTTGACGAGCACGGGGTCGGAGGCGATCACTTCGAGCCCGTTTTCGATCTCCGGTTCGATCGTGACCGATCGGCGCGCACAGATCGCCGAGAACTCGTCGCTGGTATCAGCAACAAGATCGGCGAGGGCGATCTGCTCTCGGCCCGGTGGCGAGTCGGGCGATTCGAGCCTTGAAAGATCGAGCAGATCATTGACCAGCAACTCCAGGCGAGAAGCGTTGCGGGCGATCATCGCGAGCATCCGCTCACGCATCGCTTCGGTCGGTTCGCCCGTGTCCATCAGTGTGTCAACCGCGCCGCGGATGGAGGCGATGGGCGTGCGGAGTTCGTGGCTTGCATTGGAAGCAAAGTCGGCCTTGAGGGCGACCGCGTTGGCGAGCTCGGTGATGTCACGAAAGGTCAGCACACACCCGAGTTCGCTTTCGAGTGGATCGACCGCGACATCAAAGTCATGCCCCTGCCCCGCGATGGGCATGGCGATCCGGGTGTGTCCAGACTCCCCATTGATCGCACGCGACGCAAGATCAAGCACGCTCTGGTGGGTGATGAGTTCGTCCAGAGCCGTATTCGTCAACGCACGGTCACCGCCAAAGGTGAGTTCGGCGGCTCGGTTGGCGAGGATGATCGTCTCGCCTTGCACCACGATGATGGGGATATCCGAAGCGTTGAGAACCAGCCCGAGAAAGTGAGATCGTGATTTGAGGGCGATCTGGTCCTTAGAGAGACCGGCTATGGTGGAGAACTGCTCGGCAAAGACCTGTCGTCTGCGGTACACAACCACCGCGAGCCAGCCCAGCGCGAGGACTCCAAAGAAAAGGATTGCAGGCTCAAAGAACCCAGCGATGAGTGATCCAAAGAGGACCGCTGCGGGCAAGATCGCGTTGCCCCGCTGCTCGGGATTATCAGGAGAGTGGATTTGTGGCCCAAGGCTCATGGGGGTATTGTTTGCCTACCGGCCCGATGGCGGGTGGAAATCTCTGATCTTCACCGAGGTTTCACCGCTTCGATGGCGGAATGAGGGATCTTGGTATACGATCCCCCATGCGCCGCCAAGTCGTTATTACAGGTATTGGACCGGTCTGTTCGATCGCAAACGACGTTGATTCGTTCTTCGAAGCGATGATGCGTGGGGACTCTGCATTGAGACCGATCGAGGCTCTTGACGCATCAGGATTCCGCTCAAAGCTCGCCGGCGAGGTCAAAGACATCTCGATCCGCGCCTGCGTGCCCAAGAGCTACCGAAAAGCAACCAAGGTCATGGCGCGCGATACCGAACTGGCCGTGATGGCAGCGCGGTTCGCTGCCCAAGACGCCGGGCTCGTCACCCGAGGCTCGGACGACGATGAACAAGGATTCACGATCGATCCAACCCGGACGGGTTGCCAGATCGGCGCGGGATTGATCGCAGCGGAAACCGAAGAGCTCGCCCGCGCTGCGGTGAGCGCAGAGGATGATTCCGGGCGGTTTGATATGAAGGCGTGGGGTTCGGGCGAGGGCGGGCAGGGCGGGATGAACAACCTGCCGCCGTTGTGGCTGCTCAAGTACCTACCCAATATGCTCGCGTGCCATGTGACGATTATTCACGGGTGCGAAGGCCCGTCGAACACGATTATGGGTGCTGAGGCCGGGGCATTGTTGAGCATCGGCGAGAGCTCGCGGGTGGTCGAGCGAGGCAGCGCGGATTTGTGTTTTTCGGGCGGCGCAGAATCACGGATCAACCCGCTGGGCATGCTCCGGTGGGACTACACGGGTCGGCTCGCGCCAACCCACGACGAGCAAGATGGCTCGACGCTGGTTCGTCCGTTTGACGAGAACGCGACCGGGTCGCTGATGGGTGAAGCGGGCGGGATGGTCATCGTCGAAGAAGCATCGCACGCCAAGGATCGCGGGGCGAGGGTTTATGCGCGGATCGCCGGGTTCGGGGCAGCCCAGATGCCGCCTCCGATTTTTCCTGGGCTCTTTGACGAGCCCATGCCTGATCCGGTGGATACCGGGCTGGTGCGTGCGATTCGGTGGGCGTTGCGTGATGCGGGGATTGATGCACAGGCGATCGACGCGATTGTGCCGATGGGGCTTGGGGTCAAGCAGTTCGATGATCTGGAGTTAGGGGCATTGGCAGAGGTCTTTGACGATCGGCTCGAGTCGGTGCCGATGGTGACGCTTTGCCCGATGGTGGGCAACACGATGGCGGGGCAGGGCGGGCTGATGGTCGCGGCCGCGGCGTTGTGCCTGCACCACCAGA
>JAESUL010000105.1 GCA_016763115.1 Phycisphaerales bacterium
CCAAAGCTTTGATCGAGTTGAGCAGGTCGTTGATTTCGGTCAACGACCCTTCGGTCGTGGCGATGACCGAACTGGCGCGTTGCCCGTTCTTGATTGCTTGCTCGATGCCCTTGAGGTCGGTACCCAGTCGTTCCGAGATAATCATCCCGGCCGGGTCATCCTTGCCTCGATTGATCCGAAGACCGGTCGAAAGGCGTTCGAGACGCAGTTGAAGATCGGCACCAGATCGGCTGAGGCGTTGCTGGGCGATCACGCTTGAGATATTGGTATTAATCCTGGTCATGGCAATCCTCCGTGATTGCGTAGAGTGCGACTTTGTGGGTCACAACAGGGTGAGGTTTCAGGCGCTGGATTTATCCTGCGATTGACTCGGGCTAGACATGGGTGGGCGGATGGTTGTCGCGCCCAGTGTCGCTGCCGGGTTGGAAACAGATGGTGATGCCGTTGAAGATCGTGTTGATCGTCTCGCGGGCCCTGGTTTGATGGTCTGGGCGAGTGTGTCGAGGTCCGCCGGTCCGATCTTGGACGCCTGGGCATTTTCAACCCTGATGGCGTCGTAGACCTCCTTGCGGTGGACAGCGATCCGTGTGGGGGCGTTAATCCCCAGCCGAACCTTGTCACCCCGTATGTCGACGACGGAGATCTCGATCTCGTCGCCGATCATGATTGTCTCGTCGCGCTGCCGTGAAAGCACAAGCATGCGTCAACTCCTTATATCCGAATCCGCACCGGCGTACATCTGCCGGGCGGGGTGGTTCTTGTTCTCAATACCAATTCCATTCGGTACCGATAGATGGTGCACCGATCGCGCCGTGACCCCGATAAATGAGTCACCTGTAGGACGCGATAGTCACGCCCCGATTTACGCCGACGCGGTCTGCGAAGCCTCTGCACCAACACGCATCAGAGGATGCCTGGTGGTCCATCGTTTCTCCGCAAGCACCATCTGCTCGCCCACCCTCGAGAGGGTGTTGATAATGAGTGGCCCCTGGAAGTTGCCCGTGAGTTGCTCGCCAATCTTGTTGACAATAACAAACACCTGGGCGTCTTCGAGCTTGGACAACCCGAGCGATTCCATCTGCTCTGGTCGAATCGGGACTGAATAGTCCTGCTCGAAGAAGGTCGGGTCGGTGACCACAAACGCAAGATCAGGATCTTGTACGCATTGAAGCCAGAAGAAGCACGCATCGTCACCGGGCTGGAGGAGACAGAACTCCTTCTTGTCGGTGAACCCAAGCATGCCGCCGGGGAAGGTGATCACGCGGTCCTCCGCGATATCGATCACACCAAATCTTGTCGTCCGCACTTCCATGTGTGCGCTCCGATATATTCAGCCGGTTCATTCGGATCGACGCCAGCGTCCTTCGCCGGGCGACATCCTGTCTTGGGTTACCGTGTGGCTGAATGACACGGGCCCTCGATCCAATCCGCTCAATCGGTTCTCACCGATCGGGCGTGCCTCTGGTGCTCATTACCCCAGGAAGTCCAGCTGGGTGAGCTGCTGCGCCTGGGACGCGACGGTGAGCCCCGCCTGGAGTTGCAGCTGCAACTGGGAAAACTTGGCCGATGCAGACGCGAAATCCAGATCCCGAAGGGAACTCCGCATCCCGATATCAAATGTCTGCCGATCCTCTTGATGGATCACCTCGTTGTCGATCCTTCTTCCAAACCCGCCCACGCGGGACCGCGATTGGATCAGCCCTTCGAGACTGTCTCCGAGTTTCTCTGACGCAAACTGAATGCCAATCGTGTCGTCGTTCCGCAATGCCTCCGCGAGATCAAGCAAATGCGTGAAAAGGTTGTCCACACGCACCGTGGCGCGATCCTCAGACCGCAGCGTGCTGCCCGAGTTGGTCACCGTTGCATCCAGAAAACCCAGATCCAAAGCCGCAGGTGACCCGTTGTCGGGTTTCACCCCAATTGTCCCGCCAAGGGCGATGTCCTGGTTGAACTCGATCCCGTTCTGTGGCGATCCCAGCGAAGCAGTGAAATCACTCGCCGGGCGCGAAGCCGCAGCGAGCGCAGCATCTGCCTGTGTATTGATCGCAGCCAACAGCGTACCGACATCGGTGGTGTCCGCGGGTGAGAGATCAATCGGGATCGAAAATCCGTCGCCGAGGACGATATTGAAATCGACATTCAGGGCCGGATCAAGTGTCCCGGTAATAGGATCGGTGCGTCCGGTGACAATCCCCACACCCCGTCCGTCGTTGAAATCGCTCAAGAGCGTATCGCCCGAGAGTGACCGGATCCCCAGCAGCGTCGCGGTATCGACCCCGCCAGCCGCCTCGGCGACCGACATCGCTTGCCCGCGAACACCCGCGGTTTCGGTCACGACATTGAATGTTTGCCCGTTTTCGTTGAGTTCGACCCGCACCCCCGAGTTGCCCGCCTCGAACGCACTGCGGATATCGGCCATGGTCGTCGCCGTCGACAGATCAACAACAAAGTTGGCACCGTTGGAACCAAGTGTAATCTGGTCCAGAGGCGTGCCGCCCAACCCCGCAAGCGCGCTAATCGGGGTCGTCCAGGTCAGTTTGGGGTCCAGATCAGCACCAAGCACATTGCCCGCGTTGAACGCGGTGCTCGGGTTGGTTGCCAGCCCGAAATCCTGGGCGATGAACGAGCCGTTGATATCGTTGAAGTTCAGGTCGTTGGCCGGGACATCAATCGAGAGCGACCCGCCCGAGATCGAGACCCCTCCGGGCCCGAGGATGGAGACGCTGTTGTCTGTTTCGTACTGCGTGATCGCCGCTTCGATCCGGTCGGCGACATCGCCGATGGTGTCGGTGCCCGCCAGGTCGATCGTCGCGGTGGGCCCGCCGTTGAACGAGAACTGGATCAGCCCGGTCGAAACCCCGACATTGCGTGCGCCGTTGAGGTCCTCGAGCCGGGTGTCGGTGGTGAGTGATGGGTTGAGGTCCACGGTGCCTTCGACGCGGTTGGAGAGTGCGCCGATCGCGTTGTCTGCGCCCAGGGTGATGGGGACATCTGATGCGCCGCCGAGGGCCGCGAACA
>JAESUL010000106.1 GCA_016763115.1 Phycisphaerales bacterium
GAAGACACTACTGCGCCGGGGACGGCGAGTAGTGGCACCCAAGAAGAGTGTTTGGGAGTTGTCAGGCACGGCCTCATCGTGTGGCTGGTTTGGTTACGCGAAGAGCATGGCGCCGAGGATGACCACTGCGCCGCCCATCAAGCCGGCGAAGATATCGTCGAGCAGCACGCCCCATCCGCCGGCGATGCTCTGCATTGCTCCAGCGGGCCAGGGCTTGAGGATATCGAACGCGCGGAAGAGTAAGAAGCATCCGAGCAATGCCATCGCGATTGATATCGGTGTGGTCAGCAACATGCTTGGGATCATCATCAATGTGATGCATTGCCCGGCGGTTTCGTCGGCGACGACTTGTCCGGGGTCCTTGGACCATTTGGCTTCGGCGTCAACGCCGAACACAATGCACGCGCCCGAATACACGACAAGTACCAGGCTGAGCACGGTGTAGTAGACCCACGCGAGCGGGTCGCCCGGGCCGGCGCCGACCGCGATGAGGATCGCGGCCAGAACGACGGGGGGCATCGAGCCCCAGGTCCCTGATGCGGGCTTGCGGTGCCCGAGCCCCGCGGTGGTCAGCATCCATTCGGCGCCTGCGCTCATGGTGTTCATGGTGTGCCCTTTGTGATTGGCGTTGTATTCGATCAGTTTGGTATTGGGTGCCCGTGGTGATTATTTCTTTTTGCCCTGCCCGCCGCGGGTTGATTTGACCCTTGTTTTCACGCCCGGTTTGGTGGCCGCGTGGGTTGGCTTGCGGGGTTTCTTGCCTCGCATGACCTCGAGCATTTTGGCGTTGGTGTCGATCGTGTGCTTTGCGGCGCGTCCGATGTAGGGGAAGATCGACAGGATCGTGACGATCACGGTTGCCCAGACGAGCAGCAAGATGATTGTTCGCTCCGATGAATCGGCGACGGGGTGTCCGAGTGCAACCAAGAGCAGCACGACGGGGATGCAGACGGATTGGAGGATCATTTTCAGCTTGCCGATTTTGATCGCTGAGAAATCTACACCCTCGCCTTCGTACACGCCTCGGATGGTGGTGACGAGCATCTCGCGGGCGATCATCGCGACGACCATCCACCCGGAGACCGCGCTGATCTGCATCGAGCCCTGCCCAGGGATGGTGGAGGTGAAGGCGGGCCCGGCGAGCATGACAAACGCGCCGAGTACCAGGATTTTGTCGGCGAACGGGTCCATGATCCGTCCGAACTTGGTGACCGCGTCAAACTTACGGGCGAGGTGCCCGTCGAGTGCATCGGTCAGCGCAGCGATCACAAAGACCGCGGTGGCGATGATGAGGATCGTTGTGGAATCGTGGGCGAGGTCGCCGAGCCGATCGGTCGCGCTGGGAGTCGCGTTGAGTGTTCTGGCTCGGACGATTGAGAGCAGTCCAACAAAGATCATCGCGAGGAACACTCGTCCGATGGTGAGCAGGTTGGGGATATGAACCTTGGAGCTTTGCTTGGTCTGCATGATATTTTTGGGTGGTGCCATAGCGGGTATGGTAGAAACCTCGCGCGCGGTATCCACCTCGGGGGCGAGCAATCATCGCAATCGCAGAGGAATCGAACGAATCAGCGGGGGCGATTCAGGACCCGGCGATCTCCTGGCTGCTTGGTTTGGAGTATCTTCGGAGGAGTTCGACGATTTTGGGTTGTTTGCGTTCGATCCGCAGGCTGCTGCGCATCGCGGCGATGGCGCGTTCGCGGGCGGGGCCGTCGGCTTTGCCCGACCAGAGGTAGTTGTTGAGTTCGCACACCGCGATGCCGTTGAGGGCGGGGTAGTGCTTGTCGTCATAATCCGAGGCCGTTTTGAAGGCTGCCAGGGATTCGTCGTAGGACTTGAGCCGAAACTGCCCCGATCCCAATCGCTCGTAGGCGATCGCGGTTGGTTTGATGCGGACGAGTTGTTCGAGGGCGCCGACCATCTCGGCGTACCGATTGAGCTGATTGAGCGATTCGGACATATTGAGCAGCAACCCGGCGGTGGGGGCGTCGATCAGTTCGGCGGCCTGCTGGTACTCGATCACCGCGTCGGCGTGCTGATCGAGGGCTGCGAGGACATTGGCGAGTTGGAGCCTGGCCTGCCCGCTGGTCCCGTCGTTGCGGACCGCGCGTTGGGCGTAGGGGAGTGCTTGTTCTGCTTTGCCCATTTCGAGTTGCACGATTGATACGCCGAGGTTGGCGTTGAAATCTGCGGGGCGGATGGACAACGCGCGGAGGTAGGCGCGTTTGGATTCATCGAGTTGCCCGATCTGATGGAGCACCACCGCGTGGCGGTACTGGGCGATGAAGTTGCGGGGCTCGGCGCGGACCGCAGCAGCGTATTGACGCTCGGCGAGGTCAAACTTGGCCATCTCCATATAGATGTCGCCCGCTTCGACAAAGGCGCGGGTGAATCGGGGGTTGATCGCGATGGCGCGTTCGAGTTCGGCGAGTGCTGCGACGAGGTCGCCGTTGGTTCGGAACTCGACCGCGCTGGCAAATGATCGCTCCTCACGGTTCTTGGGCTTGAACCTTGGATTGGTCTTTGGTTCGATCAGGTCAACCGAAGAGGGGGTCCGCGCCTGGCGCGTTGGGCGTGTGTCGATGACCCGGGTTGGTTTGGGACCGACCTCTTCATAGACCATTGGCGAATCATCTTGGGTATCGCGTGTGGGCTGGGTCGGTGTACCGCCCTGCTTCGAAGTTTGATTCGAGGATTGATTGATGGACTGGTCGTTCATCCATTCGGTCTGGGTTTGCTTCTGGCGTTTGGCCTCGGCGCGGGCCTCGCGGCGTTCGCGGGCGGCTTGGCAGCCGAGCGTGGACATCAGGGTGGAACCGGCGAGGAGCACGAGGATCGTGTGGGTCCGGACAATGGTTGCTGTGCGTGGTGTCATAGAGTGATCTTATCGGGGTTCTTGGGGGTGTACACTGAGGAATACGAGAACGAATGCACGGAGGATCGGTGAATGTCAGAGAATAGGTCACTCGAAGGACGAATCGCGGTCATCACGGGCGCCAGCGCGGGAATCGGGCACGCGATCGCTCATCATCTCGCATCGCTGGGTGCGGCCGTGGTGCTCAACGCACGCAGAGAATCCAAGCTCCAAACCCTGAGCGATGAAATCAACAGTCAATACGGGCAGTTTGAGGGCAAACCGCGGGCGATTGTCGCGGCGGGGGATGCGGCGGATGAATCGGTTGTTGAATCGATGTTGCAATCCGCAGCCGAGCATTTCCGAGCCGAGCCCGACCTGATCGTGGTCAACGCCGGTCGTGGGCTCAATGGATCGGTCATGACCTCGGACATCGGCGAGTGGGAAGAAATGGTGCGGACGAATCTGATCGGTGCCGCCCTGCTGATCCGCAAGGGCGGGCTGCGGTTGGTTGCGCTCCAGGAATCTCGCGAGTGGCCGACCAAGGCTGCGGATCTGGTTGTGCTCGGGTCAACCGTCGGTCGTCATATTTCGCCGTTCAGTTCGATGTATGGATCGACGAAGTTCGCGGTCAACTCGCTGGCCGAGGCGGCACGGCGCGAGATCGGGCCAAAGGGTGTCCGCGTCACGCTGATCGAGCCGGGGATTGTGAGGTCGGAGTTCCAAGAGGTCGCCGGGTACGACGAGGCGAAGTTTAGCGAGTTGATGGACAAATACAGCCCGGTTCTTGAACCCGAAGACATCGCCCGAGGCATCGGGTTTGTGTGCTCACAACCCGCCGGCGTGCATTTCTGCGGCCTGATGATCCGCGGGACACGACAGGATTATCCGTAAGCACGGCGATAGTTCCCGGGTGCCACTACTCGCCC
>JAESUL010000107.1 GCA_016763115.1 Phycisphaerales bacterium
ATCCGCTCGAGGTGATCTGAAGCTCTTCCGACTCGATATCAGAATCAGAGAGCAGGGCAGAACCGCATGAAGACCGAACAAATTGCCATAAACATACCACACAAACTCGGTGGCCCCCTACTTGATCCGATACTCCGTAAGCGGCTCCATCCCGACCTCCGCTCGCGCCCGATTCGTCTCATCAATATCAACAATCGCTGGAGCCAGGACCGACATGGTCTTGGAGTCAAACACCTGCATCTTGCCGTAGAGCTGAGGCCTGCCGTCATGCTGTTGCTTGCGATCATAAATCATCGCGCATGGACCGGGTTCCATACGTCCCGCGACCACTTCCTCGCGAAGATTCGGGAGCACCCATTCCGCGTCCTCCATCGTCATGTGGATCAGCACAGGAACAGGACTCTCGCACCCCTCCCCCGCTGTTTCATCCGTCGGCCAACCGTACGCATCGACGAGACGCATCAGTTCTTTGGTATTCGCCTGATCGAGCGGGATCTGTTTGTCCCAGAGTGCTTGCTCGACCTCTGGATCAAGCTTGATGCCTTCCTGATGCCGCCGCACGGACTCGGCCATGTTTGCTTCGTGATCCAGTGCTTCGAGCCGAGCGAGCTCATCCGGATCGGTCGTTCCCCACGCAATCACGGTTCGATAGCGTTGATCGGATTCCATGATCGCGTCGAGCGCCGCGTGGTATTGCGCAGGTGACCACTCAGATTCGCGAGTCTGAGCCGAAGAGCATCCGACACTCGCTAGAAAGAGTGGTAAAAGAATGCATGCAAAGGTAAATAGGCGTGTCATTCGGAATGATGTGGGTTGTGGTTTCATGCACACTTAGATGCCCAGCAACCACGAAGCAGTCGATTTTTTGTGACTTTTTTGTAGCTCATTCCAGCGCCGATCCATTAACCTGCCCCCTCAAATTATGATCCACTTTAAATGTGAATAGTGCGTATTCGGCTTGCAAATTGTGTTGACAGGACATGGTAGCTCTCGCCCGTGAAACTTCCGCCGTGAATCGGGGTGACAGAACACCGGTTGAATTTTTCCTGAGCCAAATCAACCTCTAGAACCCTGAGACTCGAACTCTCATAACGCCACAAGCTGAATCTTCTAGAGGGGCTCGCTCTCACTACCGATGATGCAGGATCGGAAACAGCTCGTTGCAAGACGAGAGGGTTGGGTGCAATACACAGACTACCGGTGTGGCCCTAATCATCTTCACGGATCAGCTGTGTTATGAACTCATGGAAATCATCTTCGCCAACGCCGAGCATGCTCTCCAATGTTTCAAAGAACTGCTCGCCTGAACGACCGGATCGAGCCAGCTTCATCACTTCATCAAAGCCGTGGCGATCGAGGACTTCCTCGCACAGAAAAGCTGAGATTACAAAGTAGGTAAAGTGCCGACGGATCGATGATTTCCTGCCCTTATGAAACTCCTCAAGGAAATTCATATCCGGGCGAGCTGCCAACTCATCCCGGAACTGCGACTTGAGGGTCTCGATGTCGTCACCACCAAGCCCATACCCGCCGTAATACGCTGCCATCCCGTACACGAACGGTGGATAAAGATCGCCATCATCGTCGCAATAGCGGCTCATGTAGTCGACAAGATAATCGAAGATGAACCGCTCGTTTCCGGTGCCCGTAACAAACACCCGCCCATCATTGTCCATGAAACCCAGATCCTCTTTCAACCAGTTGCACCGCGTGCAATCGTAAACGATGCCATAGGCTCTAAGAACCTCGTCGAGCGTCTCAAAGCAGAAGTACTCAAGATCCGTAGTCGGCATCCCGACACGGGCTTCAAAGTCCTTCTTAAAGCGAGCAAACTCCTCGGCCTGAGCCCGATCGAATGAACTTTGAAAGTGGTATCGAACTTCATCCACCTCCAACATATCGAGTGTACGCGTGCGATACTCGAAAGGGCTTCGGAAGCGGTAGCCGTCAACATACGGATATGCGTGAAACTCAATGATCTTCTCGATCTGGTTGCCCTGTTCATGCGGGCTCATGAACGCTACAGAGATCAGGAAACTCTTGCCCCCGTCCGGCGAGAATGATTTCAACACTAAGGGTAAAGCCGAGGACGGGTCCGGATCGGTGGCAAGGCGGCGCAGCGCTCCCATGAAGAACGAATGCCGTTGCTGGTCTTCGGTCGAAATATGACGATCCGTGATCTCCCCATTCTGTACCGCAGTGATCATCGCCGAAAAGGATTCACCAAGTGCCGCCGCAAGCAACTCATCCTCTGCGAAAACAGCACCGCGATTCATCTCATACGGCGGCAACTCCTTCGCTTCGACTTTGTCGACGGGGGCTTGCGTTTGACTTGACTCGGATGCAGACAATGGGCTCACGGCAAGGGTCGCCGCAATGAAGACACTAAGGATGAAATCTTTGTTCATAAGAATCACTACCTCATTGCTGAGACAAAGTTGCTGATTTCCACCACGAATGGTATGAAACATCCAGTTGTACCCACTCGCTTCTCCGCAACCCACCGATGAAGCATGCGGGGATACCAGCTGGAGAACCGCTCGGATAGGCTTTAATCACCCCGCTCAGGAGGCGATCTACTGTATAAAAATCGTATATTATTCATTGGCAAAAACTAATGCCGGTTCGAAATCAATGTTTGTTCCTTATAAAAGTGCGAAAATATGATTGAACCACACCATAAACACTAACAGTAGCGAAGCCCACCAAAGTTCTTGAATCGGGGCGACAGGATGCCAGTTGAATTTTTCCAAAAGGAGACCGCCGCTTGGAGAGCCGATTTTGTCGAGCTTATTGGCTGTATCACTGGATGATGTCGTAAAATCGCGCCATACCAGTACGAGGGGTTTCGCTTCCCAGCACTTGACCGTTACGGGCGTCGGTCGATGAAGCCAACGCAGTTTCGGAGACTGCTTATCGAGCGCGATGTGTCGAATCCGATGTCGCGTCTCACCTTGGTCGCGGCCTTTTTTGTCCCAGGTAGCGTCCGCTGTCCAAGCGGACATCCCCATCTTCTCAGAGAGTAAGCTCCCAAGCACCACTCTCCAGACCTAAAAACCTCGCCATCGATTCCACCTCTACCTCCGCAAGCAAACGATACGCCTTCACCCTAGGTCGCTTCCCCGCGTATCCAAATTCCACTTTCAAGCGTTCGTTTTCCACTTTCGCATTCGCCCAACCGACCACCTCATCTCGCCAAAGAACCGGCATTGCATAATATCCCCGCTCCCGTTTCGCCTCCGGAACATACGCCTCGAAACGATAAGTCCACCCCCAAAGTTGCACAAATCTCTCCCGGTCGCGCACCAAAGGGTCAAAGGGGGCCAAAATTCGAACTCGCTCCGGAACCTCCACCGACAACCAATCCTTTCGTATCCGAAGATAAGTGACACCAGCCACTTCGACCTCCGCCAGTTTTCTAGTCTCGACCAAGGATTCGACAGCCGCCAGTCGGTCCCCTCGGGCGGGCAACAGATGGTTTTGGCTCCGCAGCTCCGAAACCAAAAAACGCTTCGTCGTTGGACCAAACACAAGAGCAGTCGTTAAAGCAAGAAGACAATATCGCTCAAACGGGTCCGCTGTTTCCCCACTAAAATCCTTGGGAACCTGATAGACGCGAATTCCTTTTTCGCGACGACTCACCCGCAAATATCCATGATGATGAAGTTTTTCCAAAATCCGCTTCGTTTCTCGGGACTTGCCTCCCCAGTAATTCTCCACCGACTTCCGACCAAATCTCTGATCCAATCCGCGTGGATGAACCTCGCCCAGTTCAGCCACCGCTTCGAGCACCGCACGCTCTAGATTTTTCAATTTGTGATGCGGACGCCAACGAAGGTCTCGCCAAACCTCTGGCGTCATAAACCCGTAGGCAAAAAGATAGCCTTCCTCCACTTCCAGGTCTGGAAACATCTCCTCCAATTCTCCCGCGACATATCCGGCAACACGTTGCCGTAGCATCAAATCCTGAGCTCTCGCTGGCGACCTAATCGGGTCAGCTTGCACAAACTGCATCTCTCTCAAAGCATCGGATAAACATAAGAAATCCGGAAAGGAATCAGCAATTACGCGTCTCTTAAACTCACTCAGTCCAAACTTTTCAACCATATCCGAATGTTAGCAGATTCTGTGATTCTTGTCTCTGGTGGCACCTCGCACCTGCGTTGGCGTGAAATTCCTAAGGAGTTTAGTCGATGCAGGAGCAATACCACTTTGACGGTCATCCATCAACCGCACCGAAAGTGGCGACAGGACTTGAACTCTACAACCTGTTTCACATCAACAGGTTATAGACAGCGGCCTCATAAATCATGCCAGTTGGTGCGAATGTTTGAACCGAATTGGCAGAAGCATAACAGTGCGTAAACCATTGTGCTGAAACGAAAACCAGCTCGCCACACAGGAATGCGGCGAGCTGTGAGATTTCCAGTCGGGGTGACAGGACACCAGTTGAACTATTTTTGACCACAATACTTCTTTGGAACCTAGAAACATGATCTCTAGTTCTGGTGTGATTCCGGGTGCCGTGAGACATCTCAAACCGAGGGATAAGAGCACGGTCAGAAATCGGATGTGCAGACACCAGTAGCACTTTGCACAGATGCGATTCTACTCTGGAGTCCTGGATCTCAATGACCATTTGAGTACGATTCTCGTACTCAACCATCTTAGTTCAGCTTGGCTCAGCAATAGTGAAACATGTCTTTGAAACTTCATCGAGACTGTGCGATGAGATCTTCAATCACCTTTGCTGCGAATTGTGCGGGAATCGCCGCGGTGTTGGCTCTGTCCATTCTCGCGATATTCAGCCCGATTACGCGTCCATCAAGATCGATGAGGGGGCCGCCGCAATCGGAAGCATTGATAGGGGTGTCATGCAGAAACACGAGCGGGAAATCTCTAGACCGATCGCTGACGGGGGAGGCCATCTCAGAAACAACTCGGAGAATCTCCCTTGTTCTTTGACCCGCATCAGATGATTCAAGATGGTCATCGCTCATACGTATCTTACTATGAATGATCTCGCCATTCGGACGGAGACGAGAGAGGGTGACAACACTGCCCCGCGTGCTATTTCGAAGACTCATCGCAAATGAGGCACCGTTGCTGATTGGGGATCCGTTGACTGCGATGATAATTTCGCCTGGTTCGACGCCCGCTTGATGGGCTGGGCCTTGCTCATCAACCTCCTTGATTTGAGTCACGCGCTTTGTTCGTTCGAGTACGAGTCCCAGCATGTTTGTAGTCGAGAAGTATGGGCTTGACCTCTGCGGGATCGCTTGATGACTCAGTGTCCCGAAACCGAGCACTTCGGATGCTCCTGGAGTAGCAACAAAGCTCCCAACCGACGGCGTAGCGGCCTCGTCCCATTGGATCGGTGTAAGATTCTTTGCAGCAATGCGGATCAGCGCCAGATCGTTTGGTTCATCGGTTGCAATGACATCCCCGTCATATTGTGTGTTGCCAACTTCTACCGTGAACGATCCAGCGAGTTCGCTCGCCTTGCTAACGATCAGCCCATCCTGATCAACAACAACACCCATCGCAACAGGCTCGCCTTCGCTGTACAGTCGAACAACGCTCTGGGAGAATGGTGCCGCGATCGGTTTGACGACCTCGATGAGATCTTGATCCGGTTTGTTTGTGCTGCCGTCCCCCAATCCCATGATCTGGACATCACCCTCGATTCCCATCTCTTTGAGCCGTTCCATGAGAAGTTCTCGCACCCGCCCTGGATTACTTGGGTCAACCTCAAACTTAAAGGATCGCGTCGAATGAGACTGAGAAACTTCATCGCTGTCCGTTGATGGTTGGGTCTCGCTAGCTACGGTCGATTCGATAAGTTGTGTCTTGCCTGATTCGATCATCTCCCTGATATGTGCTGGCAGTTCAGAGAGATCCTGAACAACATGGGTTCTCGACATCTCCTTGGTCGTGTTCGTCGCCTCGATCGGTGTTTCAAGGCTCGGTACTCCTGGAGATTCAAACCGATCCATAAGGTATTGACCGAACTCTTGTCTTGCGAGAAGTTCGTTCATTCGTTGATGAACATCGTCAACCGGTGCGTGGAAGCTATGCTCGCCTTGGAGCGCGCTGATTGCTTTATGCACCCCGATGAGACGCCCCTCAAGATCAAAGAGCGGTCCACCCGAATCACCACTGATCAGTGATGCGGATGTCTGAATCCCAAGTCCTGGATGCTTCATACTGCCATAATCGCTCACCCTGCTCACCCTGAGCACGCTTGAACGATCAGGTTGTCGCCCACCGGGATGTCCCAACGCCAGACACCATTGACCCGGAATCGCCGTGTCAGCGAGTTCCACAAATGGATAAATCCCATCCTCAAGGATGATCGCGAGTGCGATATCTTTATCGTGGTCACACCCGAGTACACGAGCTGATAACACGCGCCCATCAGCCAGTGTAATCATGAGTTGTTCATCTGGGACACCCACGACATGTGCGGCCGTCAGAATCAGACCATCCTCACGAATGATCGCCCCCGAGCCGCTCCCGTATCCCGATCGGATCGAGACCGTCGCGCTGGTGATCCGATCAAGTACTCGCTTTGTATCTGCCTGGACCGATTGAAGGTCTTGGATCGAGAGATGCCCAGCCCCATTCTTCGGCGTATCTGACTGAGGCGGCTCAGGAGCCAACCCGAACATACTTGCTGCTGCCAGGACTGGAAAAATCCCTCTCGTTATCAAGTACTTCAACACAACTTCTCCTTAGTTTGCGATCACATGCGGAAATACCCGCTCGGACTCCGAGATCATTTAGATGTTCGAGCATGGCGAATCTGGCAGCATATAGTCGTTTTTTTGTAAAAAATCATACTCAGTTTCAATACTCTCGCTCGACTTTGTGACCATTCCGAAATCGCGTCAAGGCAACCATTATAGAGAACAGTCGCTGTACTCCATCCTTTGGTAATCTGAGGCTGTCCGTATTCTCGGCTTTGGGCTTCGCCCGTTTGACCTGCCCCCATATTCTGTACCACTTCCTATGTTAGCGCAGCGGCGTTTTGCGCTTGTCCCCGTTTCTGTACCAGCTTGAAGGTGATGCTTCATGCTTTTGCGCTTGTCCCCGTTTCTGTACCAGCTTGAAGGTGATGCTTCATGCTTTATCTGGCCAGGCTAGCCTGGCCAGATA
>JAESUL010000108.1 GCA_016763115.1 Phycisphaerales bacterium
CCCGTCTCCTTCTTGAGTTAGAGCATACAAAGAGACGGGCTGGAAGCCCATCTCACCAAGAAAAAGGAGACGCTCTAGCAATACAAGATTCACTTGTCAAGAATATATCTCAACACCGCCCGCCGGACCCGGACCCCGCCGCCCACCTGCGCACGAATTCGGGATCGCCCTGAATCGGCAACCCTGCCATCAATCTCAACCCCGCGATTCATCGGACCCGGATGCATCACGATCGCATCCGCACCCATCCTCTTGGCCCGCGGCTGATCGAGTTGGTACCCGCGGATATACGCCTCGCGTGATCCAATCAGAGCCCCCGCGCCGCGCTCGAACTGCACCCGAAGCATCATCACCACATCAACCTGATCGATCACCGAATCAAAGTCACGCTCAATCACGCAACCACGAGCCGTAAACGATTCGGGCACCATCGCCTCAGGCCCAACCAGCACCACCTCTGCACCCATTGCGACAAGCAGATCAATATTCGACCCCGCCACACGCGACGAAACCACATCACCAACTATCGCGATGCGCAGCGACCCAAAGTCCCACCCATCCGTTCGCCCGAACGCCTCGCCGATCACCAACGCATCGCCGAGCGCCTGCGTCGGATGCTGCATAGTCCCCGAGCCCGCATTGACCAGCGGACATTCAATCTTCCCCGCAATCTCGCGGGCTGCATCATCATCGGTGTGGCGCATCACGATGGCATCGAATCCCATCGACTCGATCGTCCACACCGTATCGAGCAATGATTCACCCTTGCTCATCGACGAGCCGGACTCAACAAGATCAATCGACATCGCGCCAAGCGACCGAGCCGCGAGCGCAAAGCTCACCCGCGTCCGCGTCGAATCCTCAAAGAATAGATTGGCAACCCGCTTACCCGCACACGCAGAACTTGAATACGAATCCTTGTGTGCCTCACGGAGCAACGCACGAACCGCCCCCAGATCCGCATTCTCCATCGAGATCAGATCACCCTTGGCGGTCCACATCGCTTATTGGCCTCCGACGGGGACCTCACGCCAGTGTTGTTCGCTTGTTGCAGGGCTATCGACATCTCCGTCAACTTCACGGACGGGGATAATATGCTCAACAGGTTCAACCACCGGAGCCTGAACATCAGGAACGACTATTTCTTCTTGTTCTTCTTGCAGCGATCCCCTTGGTGCGACAGGCTCATTCAACGCCGGAGCATCACCAATCTCGTTCCAAGGCACCGCCACCGCAGGCACCGCCACCGTTCCCGGCGCCCAGTACTGCCCGCGGATCACCCGCCACTTGCGTACGCCGCCCTGCAACCACACGGTCACGCCGCGCTGCCCGGTGCCGCCATTGAGCATCGCGAACGGATACACCACATCAACCTTGGCTTCCGAAGACCGAATCCAGACCCGGCTGATATGGTACATGCCAAGCCCATCCTGCTCAATCGTCGCCGGCCAAGTCGCCCCGCTCGGCATCCTGGCAAAGATCTTCATCGCGTTCTCTTGCGTGGTCCCCGCAGGCAAGTTGACCACATACCCGGCCCCCTCGCCGGGCCCATGCCTCGTCACGACCCAATCAAGTGCCTTGCCCGTGACATCAACCGCTGCAAAGTGGTTCGGGCTGCGAAACGATGGCGGGCTCTCGGGCCCGCTCACATTCGTATAGCTCACGCAACCAGTTGCGCCCACAAGCGACGCCCCGATCGCAAGAAATGCCAGTGCCTGTATATAGAGTTGTCCGCGCATCGAAGGCTCCTCCCTCATCGGTGTATGTCCTGTCCATACTCTAAGCACCCCAACCCCCCCACGCTCACCGAACCCCTACCATCAAGCACGATGCCCCCGACCAACCAATCTGATCTCCCCCAGCAACGACGGATCGTGGTCGGGATCTCGGGCGCCTCGGGCGCCCAATACGCCGCCCGCCTCGTTGAACAACTCCTCCTCGCCAATACCGAGGTCCACCTTGTCGCCACCGACTTCGGCAAACGCCTGCTCGCCGACGAACTCAAAATCACCACCCTCAACCTCAACACCCTGTGCCCATCGCTTGCATCCCACAACGACCACACAACCTACGAATCAAACCTCATCATCCACCCCAACAAAGATGTCGGTGCCCTCATCGCCAGCGGCTCCTTCCTCCACGACGGCATGGTCGTCATCCCCTGCTCATCAACCTCGCTCGGCTCGATCGCCACGGGCAGCGGCAACAACCTGCTCACCCGCGCGGCTGCGGTGACCCTCAAGGAACGCCGAAAACTGATCTTGGTACACCGCGAAACCCCGCTCAGCCTCATCGACATCGAGAACATGCGCACCATCACCTTGGCGGGCGGCATCATCTGCCCCGCCAATCCAGGACTCTACTTGAATCCACAATCAATCAACGACCTCATCGACTTCATCGTCGCCAAAGCCCTCGACCTGCTCGATATCAAACACAACCTCGCAACACGCTGGCAGGGCTAGAGATCTTGAACGCTCAAACCCTCAATGTGATCGAGCTTAATAATCTGCATCACACCCATTGCCATCCAATCCCGATCTCTCTTTCTGCCTGTGTACTCAGTAATAATCCCCGCCTCTTCCATCTTCTTTAGATCTGAATAAACCGTCGGCCCTTTCACATCAAGCACGACACCCGCTTCTTGGGCATTGATTGCTGGAAGCTCAAACAAACGATCAATCAAACGAAAGAGCCGCCCGTGATTATCCCCCTCTTTCAATCTTCGCTGATACTCTTCGCGCAAATCAATAAGGAGTCCACTTCGCAATATAGAATCCTTCGCCTGAGTGGTTATTGCTCGCAGCACAAACTCAATCCACTCTTGCCACGCCCCCTCGACACTCACCGCCAACAGAGAATCCACATACTCACGCTTGTGTTCATTGATGTATGCACTCATGTACACCGCGGGATGTTCAAGAAGCCTCTCTTTTACCAAAGACCGGGAGATCAGTACCCGCCCAATCCGCCCGTTTCCGTCGCGAAACGGATGGATCGATTCAAACTGATAGTGCATCAATGCAACAGCAAATAATGCGGGAATCCTGTCATCTTGTGCATTTGCAAAGCACTCAAAGTCTTTCAAGCACTGGATCAAGGTGTCTCCAGGCGGCGGAGGAACATACCTTGATGCTCTCGGCCCACGCTCTCGGTTTCCAATATATACGGGCTGGTCGCGGAGTTCTCCCGGACGCTTATCCTCGCCCCTGACATTTGTTAAGAGCAAACTGTGCATCTCACAGATCAGCCGACTGCACAATGGCAACCCTGACGAAACACCATGCTCAAGTGCTTTGACATAGTTCCAACCCTCAAGCCCTACACCACGCACACTCTCTTCTCTTCCCGCACCGGCCAACACCATGTCTTCTGCCGTAGTCTCAATACCCTCTACCGCCGAAGACATCTTTGCTTCACGCATCCATAATGCGCGCAACAGCGTTGCACCGTTTCCCACTCGTTTGTGAAGACCGTTGATCTCCCCCAAAGCTAACAACGCCTCTGAATGCAGATCAAACAATGCTGATTTGAGATGGTCCCAATCCAACTCCGGAGGAAGCGGATTGGGCACGAAAGCCCGCGTTGGATAATCAACCAACTCCTCTTTACCCGCCCGAACACGCTTCTCTTTGAGCGTTATCGGTACAAGTTTCCCCGAGCTCTTATCCGTAAATTGATCAGGATTCATAGTTCAAGAACTGTACACAACACCCATCACTAGTAAAGGAAATGCCCAATAATTTAATTAGCGACCCGCGATACTTCAAGCACCCAAACTAGCTCACCCCTCAACATACAGAGAATAAGTCCACGAACCACAGGATGTTGTAGCTCACCCCTTCGCATACCGCTTGCGCCGCTCATCTTCCGGGTTCAACTCAATACTCACCCCGCCCGCCAACCGTACAGAATCCTCACCCAACTCCCCCGCGATCTGCTTGACCAACTCGGGCCGCAGCGTCACTTTCCCAACCCCCTTGGCCTCGACGAGCACCCACGCCTTCTCGGTCTCGACAATCACCTCGACAGGGCGGGCAGATTTACCCAGCGATAAATCCGCCGGGTCCGGAGGCGACATCAGCAACTTCTTGGCCTCTTCGAGCCGCTCCTCGGTCGATCCATTCAACTTGTCGCGGCGAACCATCACCTGCACCGTGCCCTGCTCCAATGGATGCCCATCAATCGGTACCAGTCGATCAATAATGATCTGCGCATCACCCCGCGAATGGTCCAGCCGACCCATAAAGAACTTGGGCTGGTCATCCTCAAGCAAGTGCGCGAACTGCTGGTACACATTGGAGAACATCACCGCGTCGGCCGTCCCCGTTGCATCCTCGATCGTCAGGATCCCCATCTTCTGACCCGCGTTGCGCCCGTTGCGCATCACGATCACCCGTGTACTCTGCACCATCGAGGCAACAATCACCCGCTTGTCCTGCGCCAAATCCTTCAGGTCCCCCACCCGCGTATGCGTAAACGCACGGACCCACATCGACCATTCCTCCATCGGATGGCTCGACACATAGAACCCGAGTGTCTCTTTCTCCTGACGGAGCGTTTCAGCTTCTATCCAAGGCTCAATCTTCGCCAGCGCGATCGCGGGCATCGCTTCTTCAACCACTTCTTCCCCGCCGCCAAACCCAAAGAGCGCCCCTTGGCCCGCCGCCTTGTCCTTGGCGATCGATTGACCGGCGCTCACCGCTGATTCGATCGAGGCCACCATCGCCGCGCGTTCGTCGCGAGAATGGATGTCATCGAACGCGCCCGCTTTGATCAGCGATTCGATTGTCGCCTTATTGACCGAACCCGAAGGGACTCGCTCACAGAAATCAAACGAGCTCGTGAACAGCGTCCGCGTCGGATTCTCTGTATCCGTCCCCAGATCGCGTTCGTTGACGATCCCCACGATCGCCTTGCTCCCGGCGCCCTTGATCGCTTTGAGCCCGAACATGATCTGTCCGCTGCTCGGCGTGTGCTCTTCGTCATCCCCATACACCACACCAAAGTCGGGCTTCGAGTGGTTCACATCCGGCGCGAGCACCTCGACCCCCGAGCGGATCTCTTCGCCCGTCTTGGGATCGATGAACTTGAGCCGTTTGCAATCCTCGAGATACGGGATCCAGTCGCTGATCTTCTGCGCCTGGGATTCAAAGCTCAAGAAACTCGCCATGTATTGGCTCGGGAAGTAGGTCTTCAAGTACGCCGTCTGATATGCAACAATCGCGTACCCGGTCGAGTGCGACTTGTTAAAACCATAGCCGGCGAACTTGAGGATCAGCTCGAAGAGTTCTTCCGCCTTCTTCTTCTCAAGCCCCTTCTCGAACGCCCCATCAACAAACTTTGGACGCTCGGCATCAATCGTCTTCACCTTCTTCTTAGAGATCGCCCTAATCAACGAGTACGCGCTCCGGAGCGGGATCCCACCGAGCTCATGCACAATCTGCATGACCTGTTCCTGGTAGACCATGACGCCGTAGGTCTCCGCTGTGAACCGATCGACGATCTCGTGGACCTTGGGCACTTCTTCTGTGCCGTGCTTGCGCCGATTGTAATCAGGGATCAGGTCCATCGGACCGGGGCGGAACAGCGCGTTGGCCGCGATGAGGTCCTCGAGCCGGTCGGGCTTCATCGAGTTGAGCAGCTTGCGCATGCCGCCCGATTCAAACTGGAACACGCCGGTCGTGTCGCCGCGCTGGAACATCGCGAACACATACGGAACCGTGTACTCCAAGCGATCGAGATCGAGCGGGTGATCCGCGCCGAGCTTCTGCTCCTTGCCCACGGCCGCCCAGATCTGCTCTTCCGTAAACGAGTCCTGGATCTCCTGACGCGCTCGCTCGATAATACTCAAGGTGCGCAACCCCAAGAAATCCATCTTGAGCAAACCCATCATTTCGCAGGTCGGCCCGTCCCACTGCGTGATGATCTCATGATCCTCTGCGCCCGCCGCCTTATACAAAGGCACCACCTCA
>JAESUL010000109.1 GCA_016763115.1 Phycisphaerales bacterium
CAACATTTGACTACCTTCAAACTCCGTATACAATGCAATATCTATCCGTCCGCCAACTAACCTTTGCACCGAGGGATTCGAGTTCGCTCTTGTCGTTGTTATTCTCTTTTTCGTCGCTCATGGTTTGGCTACTCCGCGCTCACTGTTCGTTGTTCGATTCGTTTCTCGGATACGGTTTGGACGATGCGGTCGATGTAGTTGCCCGGGGTGTGGATCTCGTCGGGGTCCAGTGAGCCCGCGGGGACGATCTCGTCGACCTCGGCGATCACGAACCTGGCAGCGCAGGCCATCTCGGGATTGAAGTTGCGGGCGGTGCGGTGGTAGACAAGGTTTCCGAACTCGTCGCCCTTGGCGGCTTTGACGAGTGCGAGGTCGCCGAAGAGACCGGTTTCCATGACGAAGGGTCGTTCTTGTCCGCCGTTGGGGGTGTTGAAGGTGCGTGTTTCTTTGCCTTCGGCGACGATGGTGCCGACGCCGGTGGCGGTGTAGAAGGCTGGTATACCTGCGCCGCCTGCGCGGACGCGTTCGGCGAGTGTGCCTTGGGGGTTGAACTCGACTTCGAGCTCGTTGCTGAGGTACTGGCGTGCGAACTCTTCGTTCTCGCCGACATAGGAGGAGATCATTTTTTTGATTTGTTTGCTTTGGAGGAGGAGCCCGAGCCCCCAGTCGTCGACACCGGCGTTGTTGGAGACGCAGGTGAGGGCTTTGACACCGGTATCGCGGAGCGCCATGATAAGTTGCTCGGGGATGCCGCAGAGCCCGAATCCTCCGACCATGCACATCATGCCGTCGTGGAGGATTCCCCTTTCGCGGAGGTCTGAGAAACATTTTTCCGGATTTTGAGTAATCTTTGAGCCCATGGCATTCTCCAAATGGTGCTTATTCCCTACCAACGCGCGGTCATGTGCGTACATAGTGTATCACTGATCCGGCGAGTTGTTTGCCGGCGAATACAATCAGTTCAAGTTCATTCTCATGGGGAAAATGGGCTTGATAGAAGCGAAGGGGACGACTTCGTGACAAGTATGGACGACGCGACAGATGATGGCGCGCCGAGGGGCTCAGGTTCCCGGTGCACACCCAAAGAGCTCGCCGATGCTCTCAAGAATGTTTCGGCGAGGGTCTTTTTAGACCAGTTGTCGAGCAATAGTTTTTTCTTCGCGGTTCTTGTGTGCACACAGGAAGGCATCGTTTTGTACGCCAACCGTATCGCGGCCAACGGGTTCCCCGGCGAGACGGTCGAGTCGATCTTGGGCAAGAATATCCGTGACATCTCTCCGCCCGAGTGGGCCGACGAACGGATCGGGTACATCAAGCGGGCGATCGAGACGCAGCGAACGGTGACGCTGATCGAGACGCTTGTGGGCACCCGGCTGCACTCTTCGATCAATCCTTTCTCCACCGAGATCAACGGCGAAAACCACAGCCTCGCGTTCCTCGTGATCGAACCGATCAGCCCCTCACAACTCGCGTGGCTGAGGAGCACGGTGGATCCGAGCGATCTGGTGATGGCGAGGGTGATCGATCTGGGCAAGCTGAGCACGCTCACCAATCGCGAGATTGAGGTGCTGGCATTGATGGGGCACGGGCTGCGTCAGAAGCAGAACGCCGAGAAGCTGCACCGTTCCGTATCGACGATTGATCGTCACCGTGAGCGGATCGGCGAGAAGTTGCAGATCACGGATCGCGCGGAGTTGATCGCCATTGCCCGCGATGCGGTCCTTGAAATCGAGGACGCCAAGCGGACGAAGGTGGACTTCAAGCACAGTTGCAAGCCATTTCCCGATGTAGAAAACTAAGCCCTGATGCCCAATCCCTTCGAGAAACTCGGATTTGGCTCGGCTGTTCGTGTGGTATTCTGGTATAGTTGTGCGTTGAAGAACGGATCGTGTCCTGACGAGGGGGTCTCTGACTGGATGGTTTATCTCGCACCATACGATTGTCCCAGAGACCAAGCCCATGAATGAATACCTCAACAAACACGGACAACCCGCGATTAATGTCTCGTTCCCGGGCGTGAATCCTGGGGGGCTGAGCTTTGAGGCAATCCTGCACCACCTGATCAGCGGGCTCGCTGAGGTATCGGTGATTCTGATGACCGCTGATGGGCAGATACTGCGGTGCACCGAGATCACCGCGACCCGGCTCGGGTTCACCGACCCCAGCGAGGTCGTGGGCAAAAAGCTTGACGAGATCGCACCGGAAGATTGGGCCAAAGAACGATTACGCCTGATCCGCAATGCGATCGAGTTCAACACCCCGATGACCATGCTTTCGATCCTCCACGGGCGGCGGATGCAGACCACGGTCAATCCGATCCGGCTCCCCGATGGTTCGTCTGTGATCCTGGCGACCATCGAGCAGGTCTCGCCCGAACGCTTTGACGAACTGAGAAAAAACGAGGACAGCCAAACAGTATTGATCGGGGAGGTCAACGACTTGGGCGTGCTCGATGTACTCTCTGCGCGTGAGCTCGAGGTGCTTGCGCTGCTCGGGCAGGGGCACCGCCCCAAGGACATCGCCGCGATGCTGCACGATCGCTCTCGACCATCGATGGTCACCGCGAACGCATTGGTGAGAAACTCAATGTCCGTGATCGGGCCAAGCTCATGTCGATCGCGCGGATCGCGGCACTGCAGGTCGATGATGCCCAGCGCGCACGGATCAACCTGGCCGAACCGCCGAAGTAAGACGAAACTACTCGCTGGTTGTTTTTTTATTGCGTGCGAAGAGCGACTGCTGGTCCACCGAGTTGGTCGGGCGGATGGCCAGATCGTCGAGTTCGCGTTGGATGTCTTCGAGGGTGCTGAGTTGGAGGTGCTCGGTGGCGAAGCGGATGTAGGCGACCTTGTCGATGTCGCGGAGTCGTCCCATGACGCGCTCGCCGACGATCATCGAGGGAACCTCGCGTTCGTATTCGGTGTGGAGTTCTTCTTCGACTTCTTGGGCGATGCGTTGTTTGACATCTTCGGAGATGGGTCGTTTGCCGCAGGCGTTGGAGACGCCTCGCATGATGTTTTCGGTGGAGAAGCCGACGCGCGAGCCGTCCTTTTTGACGACCATCAACCGTCCGGTGGGTTCAACGCGTTCGTAGGTGGTAAAGCGCCTTGAGCAGTTGATGCAGTGTCTGCGTCTGCGGATGACCCCCCCGCCCTCGGTTGTGCGAGAGTCGATGACCTTGTCTTTGTTGTGGTTGCAAAATGGGCAGAGCATGAAAAAACGCCTCCGGGCACTGGGATCATACCAAGGATGATCCGGTTGTGCGCCAAAGGCGTGTGGGGACGGGAAAAATCGCAATTCTCAGCGTTCTGGTTCTCAGAGTCCGGCGAAGAGTTCGCTGTACTCGGTATCGATGACCTTGGATTGCAGGTACTCGTAGCGGACCTCGAGTTCTGCGATCTGCATTTCAAGCCTGTCAATCTGCTCTTTGATCTCGGGCACCCTCCCCTTGTTTCCCTCCTGCTCTGCTCCACCGAACATGATTTCATTCTGCTGGGCATAGGCCTTGGCGAGATCACTGCGCGAATGGATAAGACCATCGCGGACCCGGGCGTACTCGCCCTTGAGTTTCTCGAGTGCTTGTTGACGGGCCGCTTCGCTTTGTTGGCTCCATTCTTGTCGCCGTGCCTCAAGCGATTCTCTCTGGTTCTCTTCTTCCGCCTCGCGTTGGTCGGCGTGCTCTTTGCGCTGTCGTATCGCCGAGGAATGCAGATCACTGATCATCGCCCAGGACTGCTCGGCTTTTTGGATCGCTTCAGGCGGCCCGGACACGATGAGCCCGTTGCCGACCACGCTCACAGCGACCCATTTCATATCGATACTTGCTATGAGCAGATCGCCCAGGGTCTCGCCTGCCTCATGGATCGCGTCCTCGCCGGCTTCGCCCAACCGGAAGACGCGCGTGATCACCGAACGCCGAGCTTGTTCGTCGCGGGTGAGCAGTTCGAGGACATGGTCTCGTCTCTGGGTGGTGAGTTTGGAAGCGTGCTGGAGTGATTGCATTCTGATTGCTTGAATCGCTTGTTCGAGTGTGAACTCGCCGAAGAGGGAGACGGGGCGGTGCTGGAGATCGGACACGATGCCCTGATCGAGCGTGTGGATGTCGACGGTGTAGCCGAATGCGCGAGCCACCTCGTCGAATGCCATCAAGGTGGGCACCTCGGCGATATCGAACTCGTGTACTTTGGGTGCTGTTTCCTCGCTGTTTTCAGCGATTAGCGCGCCGGCGGTCATCGCTGCGGGGAGGGCTGACGGGATCGGCGTGTTCAAGAATGAGTATCCGCCGATGGACATCCCGGCGATGGCTGAGGTGATGAGTATTGCGTGCATGGTTCGTCTCCTTGGGGTCGTGTGTGTGTGGGCGTTGGTGACTACTTTGGCGAGCTGGGCGGTTTCGCCGAGCTCGGTGACTGCTTGTTGGATCGCTTCGTGCTCGTCGATCCCCGAGATCAGCAGATCATCGACGCGCGAACGCAGATGGTCTTCGAGTTCGTCGCGGATTTGTGTGCGTTTGGTTTCGGGCAGCGAGAGCATCGAGGTCAGGACATCAAGCCACGATGAGATCGCGTCCTTTGATGATGGCTGAACCATGCTGCGTTGCTTGCGGGTGATCATGCGAGTTCCAATCCGGATTCACGCAATGATGCGGGAACGAAGCCGTTGAGGATTTTCAGCACGCGTTGTTGATTCTCGATGTGCTGCGTCAATCGTTTGGAACCCTTTACGCTCATGGTGTACCACTTGCGTTTGCGACCGGATGCATCAGGGTTGCTCGATCGTGATTTGATCTCTTCCCATGTGGTCGTGACGAGCCCCTGTTTTTCAAGTTTGGTCAGAAGCGGGTACATGCCCGAAGGCGAGAGCTTGAAGTGCCCGTCTGAGCGGGCGGCGATTTCTTTGGAGATCGCGTAGCCGTAGGACGGGCCCTCGGCCAAGACAGAGAGGACGACGAGTTCGGAATGGTCTTGCTTGAGATGCAGCATGGTGACTCCTTGGACAATGGTTCTGCCTAGTATACGGCAGATTGATATATCAAGTTTCGATATATCCTAGTTTAGTGTAAATATTTCTCAAATGGGCGGAATGATTGTGCCTGTTTTCTTGTTTCACTAATTGAGAAAACCATGAACAGACTCACCACCATCACCCATGCCCTTTCTGACCCCACCCGCATTCGGCTGCTCGCTGCCTGCCTCGATCGTGAGCGGTGCGTCTGCCAACTCGTCGAGCTGATCGACCTGAGCAACGCCTCGATCTCGAAGCATCTTGCCATGCTTAAAGCGGGCGGATTGCTCGAAAGCCGACGCGAGGGGCGATGGGTGCACTACCGAACGCCTCCGTCCCCGACCCCGATTGTCCGCGATGCGATCGCATTCGTTCGTTCATACGCGATGCGGACGCAACAGATCGTGCAAGATGCAGAACGGCTTGCAAAGATCGATGCGTTTGATCCGTGCGATCTCGCCCGGATGCAACGCGAGGGGTGCTGCTGCGTCCCTCACTCAACCATCCCCCACCCCCACCTCGATGAGCACACCTATCAATGAAGGAGTTTTCCGATGAGTACCAATGACACTATCCGCGAGCAGATCCGATCCGACTACGCCTCGGTTGCCACCACAGGCGGCTGCTGCGCCGGTGCCTGTGGTGTCACTGAATCCATCGACGCGGCGTTCCTGGCTAAGCAGATCGGGTATACAAAAGAAGAACTCGAGGCGTTGCCGAGCGATGCGAATATGGGGCTCTCGTGTGGAAACCCCACGGTGATTGCCGCACTGAAAGAAGGTGAAACGGTGCTGGACCTTGGATCGGGCGGCGGATTCGATATTTTCCTTGCGGGGCCGAAGGTTGGCAAGAGCGGCAAAGCCATTGGCATCGACATGACGCACGAGATGATTACCAAAGCCCGCAAGAACATAGGGCAATACCGCGAATCCACCGGGCTGGACAATGTCGAGTTTCGGCTCGGGGAGATCGAGCATTTGCCGGTGGCGGACAACTCGGTTGATGTGGTGATTTCCAACTGCGTGCTGAACCTGTCACTCGATAAGCAGCAGGTCTGGAACGAGATCGCTAGGGTGCTCAAGCCCGGCGGACGGGTCGCGGTGTCGGATATCGCGTTGCTCAAACCCTTGCCTGCGGAAGTGAAATCGATCGTCGAATCTTGGGCTGGGTGCATTGCTGGGGCGATTGTGGTCGAGGAGATGCGTGAGCAGATGGGCAATGCGGGGCTCAAGGACATCTCGCTCACGCCCAGGCCGCACTATGTCGAGGCACTGGTCGCGGCGAACGATCCGCTGTATGCCAAGGTGACCGAGTTGCTCTCGGATGGAAAATCTGCGAGCGATGTCATCACGAGTCTGGATATTGAAGCGACCAGACCGACCGATGGGTCTGATGAATGTGGGTACAGCGAGGGGTGCTGTTCACGCTGAGCGTCCAGAGTTGACAGCGATGTTGTTCTTCGCACTCCAAACCCAACGCCTGTTCCTTGCACGAAGTTGAGTTGATACTCAATGGATCTTAGGGAAACTAGGCCGTATCTGACGGCTTGTATATGAATCAAAGTCTGGGTACCACTACTCGCCCGAAGGGCGCAGTAGTGCTTGTAGGCATCCAAAAAACAAAGACACTACTGCGCCGAAGACGGCGAGTAGTGGCACCCATGATGTACTTTGGAGTCATCAGACACGATCTAGGGGCAACCCAAGCCAAAGATACCGAGGAAGGCAAAGATATCAAGGATATTGAAAGCTCCATCGCCGGTCATATCGGCAAGTGGATCTTGGGTACCAAAGAGATCAAGGAAGGCAAAGATATCGAGAATGTTAAGTGCGCCGTCACCAGTCAAATCTGCAACACAAACGGTTGCGGTGCTCAGGTGCACCGACAACGGTATTGACCAAACCGCATCGGCGATGCCGTCGTTGTTGAAGTCGCCCGTGGCGACATGCTGTGGGGCCGGTGAAAATCCTTGATGAATGAGTGCTGCGTTTTCAAAGTCGCCTGCACCATTTCCCTTGAACCAGACGGTTTGGCCGAGCTGTGGGAAGTTGGTGATGAGATCGAGGTGGCCGTCGTTGTCGAAGTCTGCTGCTGCCAAGGAGTGAGATTGAGGGATTCCGGTGCTGATGATTTGACGGAGGGTGAAGAGGCCGTTGCTTTGTTGTTCGTACCACCAGTAGCCTCGATGGTTTGTGTCGCCGATGATGAGGTCTTGGTCGCCGTCATGGTCGAAGTCTTTGGCGAGAACAGAAAATGAGAGGCTTGGGATGTCAAAGAGTGAGGCGGAGATGGTTGGGTTGTAGGTGAAGGTGTTGTCCGTGTTGTTGATGTAGATGTATGTTTTGACTCCGGCGATGATGGCGTCGACGAATCCGTCGTTGTTGATGTCGGCGACATCGAAGGCGTAGTTTTCGGTGATGATGCCTGAGGGGATGATTGATTTGGTGAACTGGCCTGAGCCGTCGTTGGTGTAGAGGACGAATGTGATGTCTCCGATGGCGAGGATGTCGAGGTCGCCGTCG
>JAESUL010000110.1 GCA_016763115.1 Phycisphaerales bacterium
GAACTCATCATCGAATCCGGCACCCACACCCTGCCAATACACACCCTGTAGCCAGATTATGGCGTAAACGCCCAAAGCCTAGGCAAACACCCCTAAGGCCCGATAATATATCTTCTGTAAAACTGGATCTGCTGAGAACCATCTACAGAACTACTCCTCCCAATTGAAACTTACCCTCGTCATCATAAAAATGACATGCTGGATACCCTCCCGCATTCCACATCGCGTCAAACAAAGGTCCGAAATGAGATGCTTAATTTGTCGGGATCTCATCGATGTAAATATCAGGCAACAAAATCGTTTCACGATCAAACACCGTTGAATCAGAGTATCTATCTCGGGCGTCCGTTAGCGAAGCCCCGAGCATGTTCAACAATGTGGTCCGGATCACTTTGGGGCCTACTACATCAATTTCCCCAAGGGCTTTGAGATATTTAAGTGATTGCTCAAGGTAGTGCTGTGCAAACCAATTTGTTGCGACATGAAACAAAGCGTCTTTACCCCGCCTAGGGCCGTCATCTATATATGTACCAATAGTGTTTGACAGGCTCTCCACAATTCCGGATCGATATAGTTGGCAATATGAATCGTAGTTGCGAACCCCAGAATCATGGTGACGATCTGTGTAAATGTTTCGAATGCCATCGATATTGTACGATGTATTGTACCCACTACTGCCAAATGGCGTGAACTTCAGTGTTCGCTTTGCGGATTCCAACTGGGATGTGGACAGTTTATTTGGGTCACTAAATGCATCAAGTGGCACAATCTGAACAATGACCGTTGGTTCTTGAAATGGAGAAGGGTGATCGGTTTGTATTTTGGCGATACGATCACCCTGCCACTTATCTAGGGTGCTCCGGAAGTCGCCAGATTGAGAAAATGCACTCCTTATCTCATTCACATCCATTTGATATTTCCCGCCGCTGTTTCGTTTGTAAAATCTTGAAGTTCCTTGAAACTTCACCATATGCGGAGCGTGCCAACTCTTCTTGATGCGAATAATCAAGAACCACAAAGCCCCACTGCTTTTTACTGCAGACAATTCGATTGATGCGAGGCGCGGTTCAAGTCCGTCGCGAACAATCTGCTCAAGCCGTTGCATTTGCTGATCTAGATCTGCATCTTCCAATCCAATGGCATTCTTCGCTACACCATCTTGCTCCTGAATGCCAAAGACTATATCACCACCTCGTGTGTTTGCGAATGCAGAAATATCAGCGAGAAACTCCTTCTTATCGTTATTTGTATTTCCCGGAAGTTGCTGCTTAAACTCAAGTGTCGAGGTCTCGCGTTCGGCATTGCTCACTAGAATCTGCATGTCCTCAGCAGATATTTCATCTAGTTTCTTGTGAATCATAGAAATTTCATCCCTAGGCAAAACTGACAATCAAGTTCTCTTCATTATACACAAACGCTATAAGAATGTGACGATAAAGAAGGCCGCAGAATCAGTGTTCTGCGGCCTTCTTCTGAAATGACCCCAGCGGGATTTGAACCCGCGTTCCCAGGATGAGAACCTGGTGTCCTGACCAGGCTAGACGATGGGGCCGTCTTCTCTCGAATGCAAGTGTATACCCAAAGGCTCATGCGTCAACCAGCGTCAACCGATGCAGCCGGCCGAGGTGCCTACCCGGATCAGCTCGGTGTATCCGATCAGCAACGCCTCGTCGCGGCTCCGTCCCACCGCAGAGCCGTGGATGCCGCCCCATTTGGACCATTCCACCCGGCATCTTGTGGATTGTTCGCACGAAGAAATGCGGATCTGGTACCCGGATTCTGCGAAGAGTTCGATGATCTTGGATGGTTCAGGCATCCATCGCCCGTCTGCGGATTGGATGCACCGATCGCCCTCGCCGGGCCACCACCCCGCGGAATACAACCCATCGAGTGCGTATCCGAGACTTGACATTTCAGAACTCCGGCAGGAAGAGAACACTTCCACCCGCACTGTACCATGCCTCTGAAAAATTGCACCCGCAGAATAGAAATATTGTAAATCGGTGTTCTACGAGCCCATATCGCGAAATCCGGGCAGGATGACAAAGGCCAGCAAATCCCACATCAGATGGACCCCAACCGCGATTCCAAATCCACGGACGAGAAAGAGCACCCCGAGGTAAATCCCTGAAATCAGGATGAAGGCTGCCAATCGGAGATCGACCCCCCCCGTGCTCAGGTGGATCTGGTCATGAATCCACAGGAATGCGAGCGCGGCCCCCACTACGCCGATGATCTTTCCTGCCTTGTCATTGAAACGAAGTACATCCGTCACCAGGAAGTGCAGCATGGTAATCAGCACCAGCCGAAAGAGCATCTCTTCATAGAGCCCCGCACCCATGGCGATCATCAAGCGATGCTGAAACTCCGATGAGAACAACGAGCCCTGCCCGGTCACCGCGGCGAGGGCTTCGCTTTCTGTTGCAACTCCCCCACCGCCGCCCCCGGCGTTGAGCACCATCCAGAGTATGATCAGCGGCCCCGTAAGAAATGCGGATTCTGCGATCATCGCAAGCAGCACCATCGGACGGATACGCCAAGTTTTCCGTGTGAACAAATGCTGGAGCAGCAGCGTCACCACCAAGGCGATCGCGGGCAGGTGCAACCCAAGAACCCCAAAGACCTCGAAGAACCTGCTGAGCAGTTCATGCGAAGTCAGCGACGCGGTGGTGTTTTCGCCACCGATCCATCCGAGTAAACCAATCTCGTAGTACACGATGATCGGGAGCAGAAAAACAAGGATGTGAAGCGGGCGCATCGAGAGCGAGAAATACCCATGGCGATCATCACCCCATGAATGGGCAACCTGCGTCGGCAGGATCACTGGTTGTGCTGAGTGTTTCGATGCCATCTTCCCTCGCTGCATCGGATCATTGCACCCAACACCGAAGCGTTCAATCAACAACCGCCAACAGTTGCAACAGAAATACCCGCCCACTCGATTAATGGACGGGCACCTTGATTCATTTCAGGGTTGGCCAATCGCTTACGCGGTGACTTTGGCCTTGAGCCTGGTGTTCAATCGGCTCTTGCGCCGTGAGGCTTGGTTCCCGTGGATCACGCCGGCCTGGGTGGTGCGATCGATCACCGCAGCAACCGCGCGGTACGCCGATGTTGCTTCGTCGTTGGTACCCGTTTCCATGGCGGTCTCGAAGGTCTTCATCGCCATGCGCATATTGCGCAAGCGCCACCGGTTACGGGCACGGGCGGTGATGTTCTGACGGACGCGTTTTTTCGCTGAGTTCGAGTGGGCCATGTGGTACCTGTAGGGTCGATGAAAAACCCAGCGGAGACGCCGCTGCGGGTGTATATTGTTGCCCTCTCAGCCAAGAAATCAACTCTTGGGGTGGTTGAATCTTATGGATCAAACTTGCCATGCAGATCGAGGGGGCTATCGTAGTCCTAAGCCGCATTTGCGACCCAAATGCGTGCGTAGCTCAACTGGATAGAGCACCTGACTACGGATCAGGAGGTTGAGGGTTCGAATCCTTCCGCGCGTGCTTCAGCAAGCCC
>JAESUL010000111.1 GCA_016763115.1 Phycisphaerales bacterium
GGCGGCAGCATCGGCGGGGCGTTGTCCGCGTCTTCGCCGGCGTTATCGCCGTACACATACCGCGGGTACTTGGGCGTTGGCAGCCCGTCGACATCGAACTGGTTGACACCGTATTCCTGCCACAACGGGTGGGTGTTCTGTGAGTTCGTCCGCACATAGGTCGAGCCGACGAAGGTGCAGTTGATGAACAACCCATTGAGCCCCATCGGGATCTGCACATTGCGGAACACAAAGTTCTCGAAGACCGGACGCCAGTAGACATCCGAATAACTCGGCGAGTTGAACGGTGCCTTCTCGAAATACGCCCACGCCGAGTTGTCGGGGACGCCATCAAAGTTGGCATCGTCCCACACCGGGGTCAGTTGCGGAAGCGAACTGTCCGCCGGATTCTGGCCCAGTGTCCATGTTGACAACGAGGCGATATCGGTGCCGAGTTGGGTAGAAACCTGCTGCCAGAACGGGTCGCCATCGGCAGCCGCGATCAGCGCGTTCTCGGTATCGACAAAGCTCGCAGAGTTGATATCAGGCAGTTCAATGTCGTCGGCATCAAAGGTCAACGGCGAATCGTCGTCGTCCGGGTTGATCGGTCCACGCAGGCGGCCCCCGATCGGGCCCTGCGCCGCTTCCCATGCCGAGGCATTCGCCCGGAAGGTCAGCGACCCGGTGATTTTGGCGTACTGATCCATCACATCGATGTACCCATCGCGCCAACCGAGTTCCTCATCGGAATACAGCGAGTGGATCTGGTCCCAGTCCGCCGGGTCATCAACGAGCGGGTCGTATTTTTGGTTTCCGTCGTTATCGACGAACCCGTACACCCCGTTCTTGTTGCGATCGGGCAGCGCTCCATCGATGAGCAACGCAAGATCCTCGTCGATCCCCACACCACCGGCGCCAACGAACTCGGGTGTCCGCAGATCAATCCCGGCCTGTGTGCCGTCGATCAACGCCTGCGAGAGCGTCACGCGGTTATCGCCGTCGACATCGTAGTGACGGATAAAGATGTCCATCTCATCGAGGTACCCATCGCTCGTCGCGTCGTTGAACGCGCCGTCGGGTCCTGGTAAGCCGTCAAGGTCGACATCGGCAATCGCAAGAGCCATCCAGAAGAGCGTGATCTTGGTATCCAGATCGGGATCAAGCCCGATGAAATCCGACCGCATCACGATCGGATCACCAAACTCGAAGTCGACTTCATCAAACCGTGCACCGATGTCGCCATTAATCATGACATTCTTGCCGATGAGAATCTTTGAGTGGGCGATGATCGCCTGGTCCACCGTTTTGGCAACCGCGAAGTCGCGGGTGATGGTTCGGCGGATCGGTGCGCTATTGCGTGAAAAATCGTACACAATGCCCTCGGATATCACGCGAATGTATCTCCCGCCTTCAAGCGGGGCGTAGCGGATCTGGAACGCGGGCGGCGGGTTGGTGTTGCTTTGATCGGCCCATGACTCGATGAGCACCGCGGGGGTATTGACCCAGTATGTCGATTCATAGACACTCGAATCCACCCCGCCAGGCGCGGAGTTGATCTCGGGGTCCTCGATGAAACTCAACCCTGTAATGATGTTGGCATCGGCGGCGTGCACATTGACCAGTGCTTGGGCGATGCCCGCGGGCAGACTCCCCTCGGCGTATCCATCAAAGGGCGGCGCAACCGTGTACGAACCAATCGTGCCCGAATCACCGGTCCACAAGGCCCAGGACATGTCGGCATCCATCTTGCTCTTGGAAACGATGAACCGCGACGCCGCCTCGTTGAGCCGATGCTCGGCGACCGCCATCCCGGTTTCCGCGGCGCTCATCGCACGCATCACCTCGGGATGGACCTTGGCGGTCTTGATATTCCCGGTCGACACCGTCGCCATCGCGGCAACGAGTGAACCAAACAGAATCAAGAACATCATCGCAAGCACAGACGCAACGCCCCGCCGGGATTCATCACTGAACCAACGGAGCAATCGCCCTACACCACGCGATGGAGTTTTTTTCGAACACATACGACTTCCTCCAACGAGCATCAAGGGATCACCCAGACAACCTCGGTCACCAGGTCAGCACTGATATCATTTGTCCCCTGGTACAGCACCTGCACCGTCACACGCAGCGGGTACTCGTCAACGGCCCGCCCAGGGAAAGACCCGTTGGGCACCTCAAAGAACCGATTACTCACAGCAGAACTTGTATCGAACGGCTCGATTTTTTCAACAAACACACGCTGGGTCCAGCCGACCATTGCCTGTCCCGTAAAGTCAGATCCGGTGGTGAAGCCCATCTCGGTGCCGTCGATCATGATCTCGGGGATCACCTCGCCGAAGGCGTTGATCGGCCCGGGCAAATCACCATCGTCGAGACCGGGCGTGCCGATATCGCTGAACTCGATCCCATCAAAGTCGTCGATGTCATCAAAGTCGTCAACCGTGGTCTCGCCCCCATCGGGGCCCCACCCCGTAAGCACATCGGTATCTGCATCAATATACAACCCGTGGACCGGGTCGTGCTTGGGCAGGTTGCGGGTGAGTTCGCGGATCTCGTTGGCCAAGAAGGTCGCGCTGGCGGCGTGGTTGGACCAGAGGTTCGCGGTGATGAACGATGACTGTGCATCGACCATCGCCAGAACCCCGACACCAATAATGACGGTCGCCATCGAAGCCTCGATGAGCGTGAACCCGCCCTCGGCGTGCTTGCCCTTGCGGGGCTTGTTGTTCTTTCGTCGTTGTGCGCGCATCACGCGTACCTCCTGACGAAACCACGCTGAGCCCGTGTCCCGTCGTACTAAGCGTCTATTACGAAACGATGTCGCTCATCTTGAAGATTGGAAGGATGATCGCCATGGCAATAAATCCGACGACTGAACCCATTAGGATGATCATGATGGGCTCGATCATTCCGGTAACCGCCTTGATATTGTCCTTGAGCTTCTGGGCATAGAACACAGAGATCTGGTCGAGCACCTCGCCGAGCTTACCGGACTCTTCGCCCGCAGCGATCATCTGCACCACCGACTTGGGCAACAGCGTGCTCCCCTGCATGGGCTCGGCGATCTTTCGCCCTTGCTTGACCGAGGTGTGCACCTTGCGCCACATACCCTCGTACATCCGGTTGCCCGTGATGTCGCCGGTAATCGAGAGCGTGTCGAGCATCGGCACGCCCGCGTTGATCAGCTGCCCCATCGTCTGCAACGAGCGGGTGATGTACAACGAGCGGAACATATTGCGGAGAATCGGCACGGTGATCTTCATCTTGTCGATCCAGAACGCCC
>JAESUL010000112.1 GCA_016763115.1 Phycisphaerales bacterium
ATCTGCAAGATCCACGCCCTCACCCTCTCCGCCCTCGCCGCCATCATCGCCTCGGAGAAATACCGCAACGCCGTCGCCGCCATCACCACCATCAACGCGGCCCGCACCCCCGCCATCGATTCCAACGCAGCCCTCCAAACCCGCGCACTCACCACCGAACTCGCCTCAATCGCCCTCACCGCCGCCGAGGAAATCTCCCCCCGTTCACTGCTCACCTCCCAAGAATCCAGCACCAAATCTCGCCTCCTCGAAACCGCCCGCAAGGCCCTCAATCACCCATTCACACGCCCCCCAACAATCTCCCCACCACCACCACAAGAATCGGCTCCACCAACCGTTGCCCTGCTATCATCACTACTTCATGAATCCGATTCAACGACCAATCATCATTCAAGGCGGCATGGGCGCGGGCGTCTCCAGCTGGACCCTCGCCAACGCGGTCTCCAAAGCCGGGCAGCTCGGCGTGGTCTCGGGCACCGCCCTCGATGTCATCCTCGCACGCCGACTCCAAGCCGGCGACCTCGGCGGACACATGCGAAGGGCCCTGAGCAAGTTCCCCATCCCCGATGTCGCCCAACGCATCATCGACCGCTACTTCGTCGAGGGCGGCAAACCCGCGGACAAACCCTTCAAAGCCAAACCGATGCCCTCGGAAAAACCCTCCAAACTCCTCGAAGAACTCCTGGTCGCCTCCAACTTCGTCGAGGTCTTCCTCGCCAAAGAAGGTCACAACGGCCCGGTCGGCATCAACTACCTCGAAAAAATCCAGGTCCCCAACCTCCCCTCCATCTACGGCGCCATGCTCGCCGGTGTCTCCTACATCCTCATGGGCGCGGGCATCCCCAAAGCCATCCCCGGCATCCTCGACCAACTCGCTGAAAACGAAGCCGTCGAACTCCGCGTTGATGTCGCCGACACCGACCGCTCGGAAGTCTTCACCACTACATTTGATCCCAACAAGTTCAACCCGGGTGAACCGATCAAGGTCGACCGCCCCGAGTTCCTTGCCATCGTTTCATCGGCAACCCTCGCCAACATGCTCGCCCGCAAAGCCAGCGGCAAAGTCAACGGCTTCATCATCGAAGGGCCCACCGCCGGCGGGCACAACGCCCCACCACGCGGCAAAATGCAACTCTCCGTTGAAGGCGAACCGGTCTATGGCGACCGCGACATGGCCGACCTTGAAGCCATCAACAAACTCGGCTTACCCTTCTGGCTTGCCGGTTCGTACGCCGAACCAGATCGGATCGCCGATGCGCTCAAGTCCGGGGCTACGGGCGTGCAGATCGGGACCGCGTTTGCGTTCTGTGACGAATCTGGACTCGCTCCTCAGATTATTCAAGACACCGTCGATCTCAGCAAGGCGGGCAAAGCCGGGGTCTTCACCGATCCTGTTGCGTCGCCCACCGGGTTCCCGTTCAAGGTGCTCCAGATGGAGAACACCCATTCGGATCAAGAGAGTTACGAGCAGCGGACACGGATCTGTGATCTCGGGTACCTTCGCCACGCCTACAAGAAGGACAACGGCAAGGTCGGATGGCGGTGCCCGTCTGAACCGGTTGACGACTACCTCGCCAAGGGCGGCAAACTCGAAGACACCGTTGGACGCAAGTGTGTGTGCAACGGACTGCTGGCCAATATTGATCTTGGGCAGGTTCAGAAAGACGGTTCGCTCGAGAAGGCTTTGGTTACCTGCGGCGATGATGTTGCCGACATTGCCCGGTTCCTCAAGCCCGGTGCGAGTTCGTACAGTGCTCTCGATGTGATCGAGTACCTGCTGCCCGACGCCGACGGCTCGGCGAACACCAACTCCGACGCCTGCGCTGTTTCATAGCCCGCACCGCTCACTATTTGATTGATATTTGGAGCCCTCGCCATGCCTCGATTTGCACGCACACTGCTTCTGGTCTTGCCGATGATTTTGGTGATGCAGGGTTGCTCCTCGGCGGGGATCGCCATCCGTGAAAAACTCGGTACACCCAAACGCGACCAGCTCGTTGATCGCGTGGACGAAACCCGCGTTGCGCAGGAATCCGCCAAGGAGCAGTTTGCCACCACGCTCGAAGAGCTCAAAGCCCTCAGTGACTTTGATGGTGGCGACCTTGAGAAATCGTACAACACGCTCAAAGAGCAGCTCGATCGGTCCAACTCGCGGGCCGACAAGGTCCGCTCAAAGATCCGCAATGTTGACCGCGTTGCCAGTGCCCTGTTCCGTGAATGGGAGGCGGAGATCACCGAGTATTCGACCGATTCGCTCCGCAGAGCTTCGCAGCAGCAACTCGACGACACACGCGAGCGGTACAGCGATGTGATCAACGCGATGCGCCGGGCGGAGACCAAAATGAACCCCGTGCTCGCGGCGTTCAATGATCAGGTGCTGTTCCTCAAGCACAACCTCAACTCGCGGGCGATCGCATCATTGGATTCGACACTGATCGAACTCGAAACCGAGATCGCGGAACTGATCGCGGAGATGGAGGCTTCGATCGACGAAGCCAATGCGTTTATCGACGACATGAGCGGGTCCTAACCCTACAGTGTTGGCATGGCCAAATCGAAACAAGCAATCCATAAGATCGCCCACCAGGCCGAGCTCGCCTTTCGCGAGGAGAACTTTTCGCGGAGTCTGATTCTCTACCGCAAGGCCCTCAAGCTCGACAAGAACGATGCCGAACTGCTCAAGCGTTATGGGCATATTCTTACGCTCAACGGGAAGAGTAAAGAGGCGGTCGGGTACCTTGAGCGGTCATGCAAGAGGCGACCAAATCATATTTCAACCCTGATGATGCTCTCGTTTGCTCGGCTCAAGATCGGCGAACTCGACGGGGTGCTCGACGCGCTCAACCGGGTGCTCAAAATCGAACCCGACCACGGTGCTGCGTTGCTCGGCAAGCTGACCCTGTATCTTGATTCGGGGACACCCGAACTCGCCGAGGGGTTGCTTGAGCGTGCGCTGAGTGTAGAAAGGCCCGATCCGCATGTGCTGATCGCCCAGGCGAAGCTTGCACGGACAACGAAGAACTACGCGGTCGGGATTGATGCGGCAACACGGGTGCTTGAGGACCCCGATACTCCCAAGAACCTGCGTGTGAGCGGCGGCTTTGCGCTCGGGCATCTGCTCGATGCTTCGGGCGAATACGACCGTGCATTTGAGGCGTACCGCGTGGCCAACTCGGCGCGAACTGCGGCCGCACCATCGCACGCCAAATCGACGATCACTACTTGGTCAAAGTCGTTGCTCGACGGGATTGACCCAACCGCAGTTCAGAGCGAGCGGCTTGTTCTTGTGATCGGGATGCCCCGCTCGGGGACGACGCTGACCGAGCAGATTATCTCGGCCCACCCGCTGGCCGACACGGTTGGCGAGGCGCCGATGATCTTGCAACTGCTCACCCGAACCACGCCTTCGGCGTTGACCACCGAGCGGCTCACCGAGTACGGCGAGGAGTACCTCGCGTACCTCGACGAGCAGGTGCCGAGCGAATGCACACGGGTCGTTGACAAGCACATGAACGCGGACAAGTCTGTTGGGATGCTCTCGAAGATGTATCCCAACGCCAAGTTCATCCACTGCATGCGGGACCCGTCGGACTGTTGTCTGAGTGCTTATTTTCAGAACTTTGGGCACAACCTGCCGTTTGCGCGGGACCTGAAAAATATCGGCGAGCAGTACCTCTCACACCGCGAGATCATGGATCATTGGGACGAGGTGCTCGATCGCCCGATCCTCAAGCATGTGTACGAGGATCTTGTTGATGACCCCGAGCCTCACGTGCGTGATCTGCTCGCTCATATCGATCTCGAATGGGACGAATCGTGTATGCGATTCCATGAAACAAAGAAGTTTGTGCGGACCGCCAGCGCGACGCAGGTCCGCAAGCCGATCTACAAAAGCAGCAAGCAGCGGTGGCGAAACTACGAGAAGCACCTGGGCCCGTTGTTCGATGCGCTCGGCGGGTACGCACCGAAGTGAGTGAACTGAATCATCATCAGCCCTGATGTCGAGCGTCGTGGAGCAGATCGGTGTAGACGCAATCGGGTAGGTAGCGTTTGACGACGGGTTTCCAGCCTTCGGGGCCGATCATGCCTTTGACAAAGCTCGATGATATCTCGCACAGGCTTCGTGGCGGCATCAAGAAAACCGTTGCCAGCCCGTCGTTGAGATCCGAGTTGACATAGCGCATGCCCCGCTCGTATTGGTAATCGCCCTCGTTGCGGATGCCTCGGATGACGAAGCGGGCGTCGACGCGCTGGGCGTAGTGTGCGAGGAACTCGTTTTCGAGCGAGGCGACCTCGACATTGTCGAATGGTTTGCAGATTTCGTTGAGCCATTGAACGCGTTGATCGAGTTCGTAGGTGTAGCCCTTCTCGGGGTTCTTTGCGGCTGCGACGATCAACCGATCGAACATGCGCGCACCTTGCTCGATCATCCACACATGCCCGTTGGTCGGGGGATCGAAGCTTCCTGCATAGGCCGCACATTCGCCCATTGTTTCGCCCCTTGATTAGTACTGGATCACCGAATGGACCGGTGCGTACTCGCTGATTTTGTCTGCGCCGTTGAGGAACCCGAGTTCGATCAAGACGGTGATGCCCGCGATTTCTACATCTGCTTTTTTGACGAGTTGGCAGCTTGCGCGCATGGTTCCGCCTGTGGCCAGGAGATCATCGACGAGCAGGACCTTTGCGCCTTTGGGGAGTGCGTCTCGGTGGATTTCGAGCCGATCGGTGCCGTATTCGAGATCGTATTCGACCGCGTGAACTTCACGGGGGAGTTTGCCGGGCTTGCGTACGGGGACGAACCCGGCGGAGAGTGCCTGGGCGATGGCGGTGCCGAAGATGAATCCGCGTGATTCTGCGCCGACGATCAGGTCGATGCCCTTGCCCCGGTAGGGGTTGGCCATGAGTTCGACGGCCAGGGCGAGCGAGCCGGGATCTGCGAGCATGGGCGTGAAGTCTTTGTAGACCACGCCGGGCTTTGGGAAGTCGGGTACATCGTGGATGAGCGCTTCGAGTCGGGTGATTGAATCGGTCGTGTGCATGGTTGCTCCGGGGGGCGTCGGTCCACCAAGCGTACGCGTGCAATCCTCATCGTGCGAGCAGTTTGACCTCTCGTTGGTGGTGTTTGATGCCTCGTCGGGTGGAGAGGGTGATGGTTTGCCCGGCGCGGTAGTCGCCTAGGACGCGGATGAACTCGAAGAGGTCGCGGGTTGGGCGGTTGTTGATGGCGGTGATGACTTCTTGGGTGTGCAGCCCGGTGCGTCGGCGGGATGATCCGGGGAGGCTCGAGACGAGAACGCCGTCGCCTGATCCGTTTTTGATTCCGATGCCGAGGGTGGCGGTGAGGTCTGCGCCGGTCTCGGGGATGGTCGGGAGGGCAGCGATCCACTTGCGGTAGTCCTTTTCGATGGCGTCTATTTCGAGGTTGAAGGCCTGCTCGAGGGCCTTGATACCGGTCGGGTCGGAGTTGTATGTTTGGAGGTAGGCTTGGTAGAAATCGTTGAGTTTCCCGTTCTCGTAGACATAGAGCATGACGGCGCGTGCTTGGGCGTACTTGGCGAGCGGGCGTGATGAGGTGAACTGCTGCATCGGGGTGGAGGCGAGGGTTTCGATGGTGCCGAGGCGGTGGACTTTGAGCAGGCGTTTGACGATGTTGGTTCGCCAAGATGGAACGGGGACGAGTTTGGCATCGACGATGTTGTAGTCTTCGACGAGCGAGGCGAACCCTTCTTGGATCCACGGCGCGTGGTTGTGCCCGCGGGCACTCATGTCGCGCCAGTGCAGGACATGGATGAACTCGTGGCGGTAGGTTGCGCCGAGGTCTTGGGCGACGAGTCGGCGGTTTTGATGTTCGTAGGCGCCGCCGACGGAGCTGATGTTGCCGCGGACTCCGGGGCCGAACACGGTGATGGCCCATGAGAGGAAGCCTCGTTTGTCGGGCAGGGCGACCATGATCCAGGGGAGATCATCGAGGTAGCCCGGCGTGCGTTCGTCGACGAAGAGTTCGTCGATTGCCCAGTTGGCGAGGAGGTCGAGCTCGGCGAGGGCCTGGTCGGTGGCGACTTGCCCGTGGGCGCTGACGATCTCGAGTTTGTATTCTTCGCTTGTTCGGCGTTGCATCTTGCGGGTGATGAGCCGAGAGATGAACGCGAGGTCATGCTCGCGCCGTGCCTGGATCACCGCGTCCCATGATTCCATCAATGACTCGAAGAACGGCGTTGCGCGGAGTTGGGCAAGGTCCGGATCACGAAGCATCTGCCGTTTGTCGGTGAAGCCGATGGTGATAGCTTTGGTCATTGCCTGCATGCTTGCGTCGATCTCGTCTGCACGCGATAAGGCTGCGGCGAGGTTGTAGTAGCCGACGAAGCTTTTGGGGCGGAGTTTGATGTACTCGGCGAATGTTTCGGCAGCGTCCATGTACCGCCCCTCGCCCATGGCCTCGATGCCTTGGGTCTCAAGGAGTTTGAGAGATTGGGGATCGGCGGATTTGGATGGGCTCTGCGCAAACGAATAGGTCGCTGTGAGGTTGAGCACGGTGAGCACAATGATGAGGAGGATTCGGGTGTTCATTACTCGGTATTCGTCCAGATCGTGCCCGGCGTTGCAGGAATCTCACAATCCATTGAGCACCATCGAAACTGCGTGTGGCAACGCCTTGCATTCGAGCCTAAATACTTTATCTGCAATGGCTTGAGCGGTGTCGCCGGGTTCGATGGGGCATTGGAGTTGATGGATTGTTGAGCCGGTATCGTAGGTCTCATCGCAGAAATGAACGGTGCATCCTGTGTGGTTCGCTTTGGCTTTGAGGACGGCTCGGTGGACATGGAGCCCGTGCATGCCCGGGCCGCCGAAGTTTGGGAGGAGCGCGGGGTGGATATTGATGATTCTGCCTCGGGTTTTTTTGGTGATGGGTATGCGCTTGAGGTACCCGGCGAGGACGATGAGATCGAGCATGAACTCATCAACGAAGGCGTCGAGTTGCTGGGGAGTGAGTTGCCCGGGCACGACACGGGTTGGGATTGAGTGTGCACGGGATTTTTGGGCGCCGAGGCATTCACGCGATGTGATCACCACGGCGATCTCGGCATCGAGTGTTCCATCGTCGATGCAGTGGCACAGGTTTTCGAGCGATCGACCCGAGCCCGAGAGCATGACCGCGATCTTGCCTGAAGAACGGCTTGGGCTATTCATCATGGTCATTGCGGGGGCACTCGCGGAAGGGGAAGGGCTTGGCGTCGCGCATCCCGACCATGTTCAAGAGCGCCGAGGTCACCTTGACGGTTCTTTGCGAGTGAAACCGTTCGGCTTCCACCTGGACTTCCACCGCGACACTTGTGCGTCCGAGCCGAACGGTTCTCGAATAATAGTTGACGATGTCTCCGACGCGGACGGGGGCGTGGAAGTCGACTTGTTCGATCGAGGCGGTGACCCAATCGAGGTCGGCGTGGCGACGGGCTTCGACGAACCCGGCCTGGTCGATATGCGAGAGGATGACGCCCCCGAAGATCGTGCCGTAGGGGTTGGTCTCGCGGGGCATGGCGACGACGCGGAGGGCGAGGATGGACTCGTTGATCGGATCGGTTGTTGGTTTGTTTGTGCTCACGGAGTGATCGTAGGAGGGGACAATCGTCAGATGCACCCGTACACTTGTTCATGGCTGTGAGCAAATCAAAGAACTCTGAGATCGAGACCGTCGAACCGATCGGCACCCGCGTGCTGATCCGCAAGGACGAGGACAAGAAGCAGACCAAATCGGGCATCCACCTGCCCGACAAGATCGAGATCCCCACGATCACCGGGCGGATCGTCGCGATCTCTGCGCAGGTGGAGAGCGATACGGATTATCCAATCCGCCAGTATGACCGGGTGCTGTTCAATCCCAAGGACGCGATCCCGGTGGACTTTGAGGGCGACAATCGGCTCTTTGTGGTCCCGATCGAGGATATCGTCGCGGTGTTCCGCAAGGAATAGGCTCGCCATTTCCCACTGGGGCATTTCCCCACTATACTTGCCCATCGGAACCGCTTTGGGCGAGGCGGTTGTGGATTCACATTTACACACTACAGGGAGACAATGACATGTTGGACAAACTACTTGAAGGTCAAAGAGAGAACCTGATGAAGATCGTGATGAGCAAGTTGGGCGTCTCGGGCGACCAGGCCGGGGGGTTTCTGACTAAACTCTTCCCAATGATCCAGGGGCTGCTCGGCATCCTCTCCGACCCGATCACTGGTGCGGAGAGCCTTCCAGGCGTGATAAGGACGCTCTTTAGGCCGGATAACCTTGTGGAGATCGCCGCCCGCGAGCCAGCGCTCGCGGCGCGATTCACCAATGCAACGGGGCGGCCGTTCGGTCAGCTTGGCAC
>JAESUL010000113.1 GCA_016763115.1 Phycisphaerales bacterium
AATATGACATGGTCTCGCCGCACCAGATCCACGCGACCGGGCAGACGCGGATTGTCGATGGGCTCTACCTCGCCGGTCAGATCAACGGCACCAGCGGGTATGAAGAAGCCGCGGCCCAAGGACTGCTCGGGGGGCTCAATGCGGCACGAAGATCGCAATCGCTCGACGAAATCACACTTGCACGCGACGAGGCGTACATCGGGGTGCTGATGGACGACCTGGTCACCAAGGTCCCCAAAGAGCCCTACCGGATGTTCACAAGCCGGGCTGAATATCGGCTTTTGCTGCGAGCCGACAACGCGCCGGACCGGCTGACACCACGGGCCATCGAGATCGGATTGCTCGATCATCATGAGCTTGGTCGCCAGCGAAAGGCTCATTTTCAACGCAGATCAGAACTTCTCCAACGCGGGCGCGAGTTGATGAAATCAACCATGATTGGCGACAAGAGCGTCTGGGATCGTGTGCTCAATGCCGATTTCTCGGTGTCTGATCTTCGCGTGTGTTTGCAAACCGAGTTGGAAGGTGCAGAAGACGGGATCTGGCGGACCCTGCACGCGGATCGTCGGTACGAGCCTTATATTGTGCGCCAGCACGCCGAGATCCGTCGCCACGCCGAGCTTGAGCGTAAGCCCTTGCCCGAGTGGATTGATTACAACCAGTTCGAGGCACTCCGCACCGAAACACGACAAGCGCTGAGCAAGTTCCGCCCGTCCACATTCGGGCAGGCATCACGCTTGGAAGGATTGACGCCGGCGGACCTGACTTTGCTCAGCGTGCTCGTCAAGCGTGCTAGGCATGAGCGCAAAGAACAAAATGTACAAGAGGAGTCCGCGTCATGCTGACCACACTCGCAGCCAGCGGAGAAGGCGTGCTCGTGCAGCTTGATCTGCTCATTGTTCTTGCATGCGCCGGGGCCGTGACCTTGATACTCTCACGGTTGCGGGTCCCGGTGATCCCGGCGTACCTGCTCGCGGGGATCGTGATCGGGCCGAGTGGATTCGGGCTGATTACCTCGCACGAGAATATCGAGCAGGTCGGGCATCTTGCGCTGATTGTGCTGATGTTCTCGATCGGGATGCACCTGGATACCAACGCCCTCCGCAAGGGGGCCGTCTCGATTATTACCATCGGCGTATTGAGCACGCTCGCGACGACCGCGGGGTTCTGGGGCCTCCTTTCAATGACACCAATGACTGGGAGCTCGGCGTTGGCGGTCGCCATGGCGCTGGCGATGTCATCGACCGCCGTGGTGCTCAAGCTGCTCAGCGAACGCAGAGAGCTGCAATCAACCGGTGGACGCATCGCACTGGGAATCCTGCTCGTTCAGGATCTGATTCTCATCGTGTATTTGGCGTTGCTCCCATTGATTGCCCAGTTCAACCAGCAAGAGACTACGGGCGAGATCGTGTCGCACTCCGAGCGTGTCGGTTCGATGCTCTTCGCTGTCGGGGTGGTCGCTGCGATGATCGTGATCGGTCGGCTCGTGCTTCCACGGATGCTCCGCGAGGCGTCAAGGCTCGCCGGCGGCGAGGTCATGCTCGTGCTGACCGCAGCGGTCGGGCTCGGCGCAGCAACCTTGACCGCATGGGTCGGGCTGAGCCCAGAACTTGGCGCATTCATCGCCGGGTTCTTGCTCGCGTCCACCCCGTTCAAGTACCAACTCTCCGGGCAGCTTGCCCCGGTGCGTGATTTGTTTATGGCCGTGTTTTTTACAGCCGTGGGTTTGCAGGTCGATATCGACACGATCATCCCGCTCTGGTGGGTGGTGCCCGTCGGGGTCGTGGGCATGATGGTGCTCAAAGCGGTGACCATCAGCGTCACCGCGTGGGCGGTCGGTGTCCAGAGCGGGCTGGCGGGGCGAAGCGGGATCTTGCTCGCCCAAGGCGGAGAGTTCTCGCTGATCGTTGTCGGGGTCTCGGTGACGCTCGGGCTGGTGAGTTCCCAAGAGAGTTCATTACTCGTCGCGGTGGTCATTGCATCACTTATACTCACGACTTCACTGGTTTGGATCGCCAAGTGGGCCGAGCCCGTCATGGGAAGGGTCGGGCGTCCGCCATGGCGGAAGAAGGATTCGATCAGTGACGAACCCGATGCCGAGAACCTCAGCGGGCACGCAATCATCGCGGGGTACGGGCTGGTGGGGCAAGCGTGCACCGCAAGGCTCGAAGAGGGCGGCGTCGATTGCGTGATCGTTGATCTCAACCACAAAACCATCCACGACCAAACCGCCAAAGGCAAACGCATGGTCTTCGGCGACATCGCCAACTCCGAGGTGCTCGAATCCGCGGGCGTCCGCTCGGCGATGACCGTCGTGCTCACACTCCCGGATTCAGACGCAACCATGCGGGCGATCCATACAATCAGACAGATGTGCCCTCATCTGCATATCGCGGTGCGTGTCGCCGTCGAGCGAAGGGCACAAACAGCCCGCGAGATCGGGGCGGATCTCGTCGTGACCGAGGAATCGATCATGGCAAAGACACTCGCCGATCTGGTGCTCGAGCAATGCCAGGTCAATGACGAGCAGGGCACCAAAGCGAGCGAGTGATTAGCCGCCCAGCATTTTGAGTTCATCGCGGAGGATCGCAGCGAGCTCGAAGTTCTCCGATGCGATGGCCGCTTCGAGGCGTTGGCGGAGCTCGGCCTTCTGGCTCACCGGGAGCTTGGGGATCAATGAATCACGCATGTCGCGGAGCATCTGGACCTCGCCGGATTGATCGAAGGCTTCGGGTTGTTCAGAGGATTCAAAGTACAGCTTGAGTGCCTCGATCCCCTCATCAATCGCGTTGAGCGCGACCTTGTTTTCTTCGTGCTTGAGCGCGTGGCTCGCCAGGGCCCGGGCGCGCATCATCATGATGTAGGGGCGATGGGATTCAAGCGATTGCTGATCGTCCTCTTCGATGGCGTGCTCGCCGAGCAGGTCAACAAGGCGGAGGTTCCGCGAGGTGTCACGGACGACCGCTTCGAAATCCTCGAGCACCAGCAACGCGATGTACCGGTGGTAGTACTGCTGGGATTCTTCACGCAAGAGCCGACACTCATCGGGGGTCAAGGTCCGGTTGTGCGGCGCGGGCTCGTTGTCTTCATCATCCCCATAGGTCTCGTTGCCCTCTTGCTCGGTGTGCTGGGACTGGTCAATCCGAGCCTCGAACGAGTCGAGCAGGCTGTCATATCCATCGGGGCGTTGCCCGTCTGGGCGACCGTCCACATACATCTGGAGGAGCCCGAGATCGAGCCGAACCTGGATTCGGGGGTTCCCGTCGTCGGCTTCGATGAGCCGAACGGAGATTTGTCCCGGTTCGAAGGGCCATTGGGCGAGGATTTCGGTGAGGTCTTTGTGCATAACATTTTCCAGAGAAATAGAGTCGAATTCAGGAGTATGCATCGGTTTTTGAGCGGTGCCAATAAAATTTGAATTAGACCGATCATATTGTCCAAAAGGTCCGTTTATTCTCCTAATCGGCACAATCGGGTCAGATGCCGTCAAGAAGATTCATCAGAAAACACAGTAGTTCAGGTGGTTTTCTCTATGTCCGATGGAACTCTTCGGATAAACTGACGAACCGATGAGAGAGGTTATTGTTTAGACCTCATATCAGTTTTCCAACGGCGCTCGCCGTGGAAAGGGTGGGTAGGCAAGTGAGAAAGAGTACAAGCAATCGGTCCGTCTCGACCTCCTCAAGAGGAGGGGTCAAGTCCGCGATCCAGATGTACCTCCAAGAGATCAACCGCCACAAGCTGTTGACCGCTGAAGAGGAAAAAGAGCTGGGTTGGAAGATCATCAACGACCAGTGCCCCGAGGCGCGTCAGCGGATGATCCAATCCAACCTTCGGCTCGTGGTGTCCATCGCCAAGAACTACAACAACCGTGGGCTCGCCCTCACCGATCTGATCGAAGAGGGCAATATCGGACTCCTCCGAGCGGTCGAGGGCTTTGACCCCGCGCAGGGTGCCCGGTTCAGTACCTACGGCTCGTGGTGGATCAAACAATCCATCAAGCGGGCACTGATCAACGCCAACCAGCCGATCCATATCCCGGCCTACATGGTCGAGTTGATCTCCAAGTGGCGTCTGCACACCCGTCTGCTCGAATCGGACCTTGGGCATCCCCCAACGATCGAGCAGCTCGCCGATGCGATGGATCTGCCCGTCAAGAAGGTCATGATCATCAAACGGGCGGTCAAGGCGTTCAACGCACCCAACCAGGCACCCCGGGATTCCGATGGCGACCTGATGGGGCTGGGCGAACTCATCGCCGATACCAAGATGGTGTCGCCCCAAGACCAGACCCTCCAGGCCGAGGAGCTCGGTATTCTTCGCAGGCTGATGGAAACCATCGACGAACGCGAAGCCGAGATCCTCAAGTACCGCTTTGGGCTCGATGGCGCGGAGCCGTTGACACTCAAGGAGATTGCCGCCGAGGTCGGGATCTCTCGTGAGCGTGTGCGTCAGATCATCGAAGAATCACTCGCCCGTCTCAACGAGCGTCTCAACGATTCCAAGCCGAGCCAGTACTTCCGTCGCACCAACGAGGAAGTATTCGAGGACCTGGATACCGCCGACGATCCACGCCGGGTCCCGTCCTATCAGCAGGATACCTCGCGTCAGAACGCGGGCTGATCTCTGCCAACCGACCTTCTCAGCCGTCTCTGACTTGAGGCGGCTTTTTCTTGTCCACACCGGTGCTCGGCGGCGGTCTACCATCCGCGATACCATTGGAATAACCACGCCCAGAGGCGTGTTGATCCCGTTTTCATCTTCACGGAGACCGCACCAGCTATGAGTACCCAGAGCACCATCGAGAAAGTCGTCATCATCGGTTCAGGGCCCGCGGGGTGGACCGCTGCCATCTATGCGTCGCGGGCAATCTTGACCCCGTCGTCTATGTAGGCGTCGCCAAGCAGGACCCCGGACCGATCCTCCCCGGCGGGCAGCTCATGCTCACCACCGATGTCGAGAACTACCCCGGATTCCCAGAGGGCATCGCAGGCCCAGAGATGATGATGAAGTTCGAGCAGCAGGCGCGTCGCTTCGGAACCACGGTCGTTGGTGAGGACATCGT
>JAESUL010000114.1 GCA_016763115.1 Phycisphaerales bacterium
ACGGACATCCCATTGCCCGCGTCCGAGTGTCTCGGGCAGAATCGTGCCCGCTCCGGTATCTTCTGCATTGGACACGCCATCAACGACCAAGATCCGCCCATGACCCGAAGTAATCGTGATCCCCCCGGCGTTGTTGTTTTCTTCGCTCGTATCACCAACCAAAGCCCGGTTTCCAAAATCATCCGTGCTCGCCTCAGGCTCGAACCGTGCCCGCACCCGATGCACCCGCGACGCGCCGAGTTGCACCGCGACATGCACGACCTGTCGCCCGCGCCGGAGTTCGATCTTCAGGCCATTGCCGGCGGTATCAAGATTAATGTCCACCGGCTCGCCGTTGTAGTCCACACGCAGAACCCCGCGTGCTGTGGAACCCGACCGCAAAACCACCGCGACATCGACCACCGACTCGGGCAACGCCCTCGCGGGCAGTTGCACCGATTCGACCACGACCTCATTGATGATCTCGTACTCGATCGGCACGACATCAATCGGGACCGAATCGCCGATTGCCGACAGGTCGCCCGCGGTCGATCGCCCATCAGAAACAAGCACGATCCGCCCATTGACATCCGCCGGCAGCATCGCCCGTGCGCGCACCAACGCCGATCCGATATCGGTCCCCGACGACGCGGGCATCCGGACAATTCTATCGAGCACCCCGCCTTGGGAAGGCAGCGCAATGCCCGATGGTTGCCCATCGAAAACCACCACACCAAGCAGGTCATCGGGTTTCATATCCACCGCTGCGCGCGCAAGAAACGAGCGGTACCCCCGCTCAACATCCACCGGCATCCCGAGATCATCAACTCCAAAATCGGCGTAGCTTCGGATCGACCCCGATACATCAAGCACCGCCACCACCGCGACGCGATCGGTCTCCTGGACACGCTCAAGACCCGCAAGGGTCAACGCGATCAATGCGATGAGCACGCACCGCATCGCAATTGCAAGCACCCGCCGACCGCGGGGCACCGAGGACATCCACCGCCAACCGATCCACACGCTGGGCGCGATCACAATCAGCAACACCAACCAGAATGGTTCTTGAAACGCAAAGTTCACGAGCCCGCACCGCCCGCGGGCTTAGCATCCTTGCCCTGCTTGACCGCGCCGCGTTCGATGTCTTGTGCGCGTTGGTCAACCCGCTTAAAAACATTGCGGATCAAATCACGGTACTTGCGGGGCACCTGCTGACCATCAACGGCACGCCTTGCCGAGTCGGCCGCCCTGCGGAGTGTGTTGGCCGAGCGATCGCGCGCCGACGATGTCGCGTCCTCTCCATCTGGAGCATACCACTCGCCGACCGGGCGCGTGCCACCGGTTTCATCTTCGCCCGTGCGCCCATCGACGGGTACATAGTCCGGATCGCCGGTGGGAATCAACGGATTCGATTCGTCGGCATCGGGATCGTCATCCCCGCCCGGGCCACGCGATTCAGGCTGCTCTTGATCGGGCGATCCTTCGCCGTGCTTCCCAGTTTGTTCCTCATCGCTTTGCTCGGGATCTTCGATCAACTCGCGTGCAATCCGGCGCAAATCCTCGGCGTCTTCACGCTGACGATCAATCTTCCGCTGCGATTCACCCATATCCCGCAGCACCTCATCAAGCGATTCCCCCTCACCTTCACCCCCCTCGCCTTCGCCCTCTTGACGAGTCCCCTCTCGCTCACCCGATTGACCATTTGGTTGCTCGTTGGGTTGTTGCCCTTCTTGCTCTTCGCCTTCTTGATCGCCTTGGGTTTCTTGTTGCTCCCCCTGCTCGCCGGGCTTGCCCTGCTCACCTTCTTGTCGCTCGGCAGCCTTCTCAGACGATTCACCCTCTTCTCCCTGCGACTCTTGCCCTTGCTGTTCTTGCTTTTCGCTCGATTGTTCATCACCCTGCTCAGATCCTTCGCGGGTCTCTTTGGTTTGTTCGCCAGATTGCTCGCCGGGTTGTGATTCTTGCTGCCCTTCTTGGGATTCTTGAGTTTCTTGGGCGGCTTCTGACTCCGCCTCCTTCTCTTGCGCACCCTCTTGCTCGCCCGGCTCTTTACCCTGCGGGTCCCCCTCTGCCGACTGCTCGTTGTTCTGCTCGGGCGTATTCTCTGCCTCTTGTTCTGTTTCTTGTTCTGCCTCTTGCTCGAATGGTTCTGATTGTTCGTTCCCCTCGTCGAGCCGCTCGGCCTCGTTTCGCAACGCCTCGGACAACCGCTCGCCCTGCTCTTGTGCTTGCGTTTGCTCTTCAACCTGCTCGCTCTCTCCCGATTGTTCTTTCTCGCCGCTCGGCTCGATCGCATCGGCCAACTGCTCAAGTTGCTCCTTCAACGCTTCACGCTCAGAATCGCTCATCCGCTCGCCCTGTTCACGCAGATCGTCGAGCGCGTCGATCGCGTCATCAAACCGCTCCTCCTTGAGCGCATCGCCCAACTCGTCGAACGATTCATTGAGCCCTCGCTCGCTCTGATCCACGGCTTGGTTGATCTGCTCGCCCAGTTCATCTTGGGCTTGCTGCTGGGCCTGGGCATCTTTTTCCAGTTCATCGGCAAGTTGGTCCATCTTGGCGGCTGTCCGCGTCGATGCCTCCTCATCCATCCCCTCATTGCCCGCCAACTCTTCTTCGAGTTCACCCAGATCGTCCATCGCCTCTTGCACACGATCACTTACTTCATCTTCAGCGTTTTCACCGCCGAGGATCTCCTTGGCCTCGTCGATTGCATCATTCGCTCGGCTCGTCTGCACCTTGGCAAGTTCGGTGACCTTCTCGGGTCCCCTCGTCCGCGTGGGCATCCACACACCCGCGATTACCAGCGCAACCAAACCAATCCCCGCGATCACCCATCGATTCGTCTGCAACGGAAACTGCACGGAACCCGCACGGATCTCGCCCGCCCGTTTCTCGCCCTGCTTGACCGCGATGCCCGCGAACGGATCGTCTTGCATTTCGCCCAGTTCAATCGCGCTACGCAGCTCGTCCTTGAGCCCCAGTTGCCGATCCGCTTCGCCCGCAGCCCGCCCAAGAGACCACCAACGACGACCCGCGATCAATACACCACCACCCCCGGCAACGAACGCAATCACAATCGGCACCATCCACCAGAGCCCCACCCCCGACCACCACCGCATCACGGCGACCGCCGCCGCCCCGAGCAGCATCCCGTACCCGAGCATCCACCCGCAGGTATTGACGAACACCGCCCGCGATGCCCGCGACGCGACCGACCGCGCAAGGCGGG
>JAESUL010000115.1 GCA_016763115.1 Phycisphaerales bacterium
ATTGTTGACAACATTGTTGTCCGGAGCTGTGATCGGCTCTGCGGCAATTCCTGCATTTGCGGCGGACGATGAGATCATTGTAACGGGTTCGCGGATCAAGAAAAAAGATTTCGTGTCTAACTCACCAATCGCAACAATTGATGCTAGTCAATTCCAAGCAACAGGTACTGTTAACACAGAAAACTTGTTGAATACTCTGCCGCAAACAGTTCCAGGTCTTGACCGTACGTCAAACAACCCAGGTAACGGTTCTGCTACAGTTAACTTGCGCGGCCTAGGTTCAAACAGAACTTTGGTTCTTGTTAATGGTAGACGGATGGTTCCCTTTGGGCAAAATGGTGTTGTCGATTTGAATACAATCCCTAGTTCATTAATTTCTAGTGTTGAAGTCTTAACTGGCGGCGCGTCCTCAGTTTACGGTTCTGACGCTGTTGCTGGTGTTGTTAACTTTATTTATAAAGACGACTTTGAAGGCGTAGAGGCCAACCTTGGTTATTCAATCACTGGAGAAGGTGATGCAGGCCTGATTAATGCTGATGTAACAATTGGTGCTAACTTTGATGAAGGTCGTGGTAATGCTGTATTGAACGTATCATACGCAAACCGCGACGAACTTTTCCAGGGCGACCGGGATTTTTCTGCTGTTGCATTCTTTGATGACGGCGCTGGCGGTCTAGAACCTGGTGGTTCATCAGGTGTTCCTGGTACTTCCATTTTCTCTACTTTTGATTTTGGTGGCGGCGTAACTGGACCAGGTATTTTTGAATCTAATGGTACATTGCGTCCTTTCGTTCTATCCGGTCAAGTTAACGATTTTTATAACTATGCACCAGTGAACTTCCTACAATTGCCGCAAGAGCGTTTTACAATAACTTCTTTGGCAAATTACGAAATTAATGAGCATGCAGAAGTTTATGCTCGTGGTAGTTTTTCATCAAACAAAGTTGACAGTGAGTTGGCTCCAACACCTATCTTCCAAACATCTACATTTACTCTCGATGGCAACCCGTTCCTTAACGCTGCTTCTCAGCAGGTTATATCTGATACCTTAGGTTTGGGTGTTGATACAGATGGTGACGGCATTGATGATGAGGCTCGTGGCTTTATGCGTCGTCGTCTTGTTGAAGTTGGCCCACGTCAAACTAAAGATGACAACTTGGCTTTCCAAATTACAACAGGTATTCGTGGTGCTATAAACGATACTTGGGACTATGATGTATATATTCAAGAAGGTCGTACGCTACGTTCACAAGTGCAAAACGGTAATGTAAACCGTGGACGCTATGATCAAGCTCTACTCTTGACTACTGATATAGCTGGCAATGTTGTTCTTGATGTCAATGGCAACCCAACTTGTGCTGATGGTTCTGCAAATGGTGGTTTGACTGGTTGTGCGCCGATGAACATCTTTGGCCCTGGAAATATTTCAGACGAAGCTGCTGATTTCATTCGTACAAGAGCAAATGCTCGCTCTACGTTTGAGCAAACAGTTGTTGCTGCAAACTTTACCGGTAATCTTGGTGAAATGAAGATTACTGATGATGAAATTGGTGTTGCTTTCGGTTTCGAATATATTGAAAACGAAGCGGCATTTGATCCATCTCAGGACGTCGCAGCTAGCACAATTGCTGGATTCAATGGTTCCCCGCCTTCTGGTGGTAAGTTTGACGTGTATTCAGCTTATGGTGAATTGTCAGTACCATTGTTGGAAGGCAAGGATTATGCGAAAAGTGTAACACTTGACCTTGCTGGTCGGGTTTCCGATTATTCAACATCAGGTACGAGCTATAACTATAAAGTTGGTGGTGAATGGAGTGTAAATGACCAACTTCGTTTCCGTGGTAACCATAACACAGCTACACGTGCGCCAAATATTGGTGAATTGTTTGCGCCTATTGGTGAAAACTTCCCTGGTGCGCAGGATCCTTGTTCTTCACAAAATGCTCCAGTATCCGCTGCGGTTGCTGCAATTTGTACAGCAACTGGTGTACCGGCAGCTACTGTTGGTTCAAATACGATTGACACGATTTCTGGTCAGGTGCAAACCTTGTCAGGTGGCAATCCGAATTTGGATGTTGAAACAGCTAAAACAATCACTTTTGGTGCAGTGTTGACACCAGCATCGATTGAAGGCTTATCCCTGAGCATCGATTATTATGACATCGTTATTAACGACGCCATCTCTCAATTTGGTGGTGGTGCTAACAATGTGCTAAATATTTGTTATGATCCTGCATCTGCACAAGGTGGAGCTGGTTCTGCATTTTGTAATGTGATTACTCGTCGTTCAGATGGTTCAATTGACTTTATCTCACTACAGTCTCAAAATGTTGCTCAAATTTCAGTGGCTGGTATTGATGTTTCCATTAATTATGGATTTGATACCGCTGACATGTTTGGTTCAGATTGGGGTCATATCGATTTAAGTTATCTCGGGACTTATAATATGGAGAATGACTTTATCGCTTTTGATGGTGCTGATACAATTGAATGTGCTGGTAAATTCGGTGTTCAATGTGGAACGCCTGATCCAACTTACCGTCACCGTATGGTCGGTAGCTGGTCTAAAGGTTCTGTAAGTGCACAGACCGTATGGCGTCTTGTAGGCGGCGTTGATGATGATGATGATCTAACTGTATTCACAGTTGATCGTATCGGAGCTTTTAACTACTTCGATTCATCAGTTTCTTGGGATGCAAATGATAGCATTTCCATTACATTCGGCGTAAATAATGTGTTTGATAAGAAACCACCAGTTATTGGTGATAACGATCAACAAGCAAATACATATCCAAATAGATATGACGTGTTTGGTCGTTCATTCTTTGCGAACTTAAAAATTCGTATGTAATCCAAATATACATTTAAAGAATTAAGACGGCGGGGATTTCCCCGCCGTTTTTTTGTGCGCGTAACGCCCGTAATCGATTGAGTATCGATTGCAGTGAAGCGGTGACCCAACTCTCGTGCAGACATCCAATATTTAAAGTAATGAAAAGTGCGACGTCCTGCTTTGGGGGAGGGTATGCAGGACGCCGCGTCTAAAGCGGAAGCGGGAGCTTGTTTCCTGGGGGAAGGAAAAGAGAGCAATCCCATATCAACGCCATAGATTATATTTAAGCAGCTTTACGC
>JAESUL010000116.1 GCA_016763115.1 Phycisphaerales bacterium
CCGAAGAAACGGACGATCGAGTCCGTAGCCAAAGATAATCACACCCGCGATGGAACTTCCCAACCCAACAAGCCAGAGAAGGAAGAGGAGAAGCCCGGTGATGGGAGGAGAGCCACCGGTCAAATCAAGCACTACATTCGCGATCCCACCGATCGAGAGTGTGCCATTGATCCACAGTAGCCCGCGTGCCAACGATTCATATTTTTTAAGAAACCGCTCTTGAACAATCGCACTACGCCCACACTCTGGGCATATCGGTGAGGGGTCATCCATGCCCCGTTCGTATCGACAGTACACGCACACGATGATGCGTTTGTGTGAGCTGAATGGGCTTGGCTTCCTGTTCACTCCCACTCAATTGTCGCCGGCGGCTTGCTCGAAATGTCGTACACCACGCGGTTAATTCCCTGCACCTCGTTGATGATCCGTGTCGAGATCCTCGCCAGCACATCGAACGGAATCCGGGCCCAATCGGCGGTCATGAAATCTTCTGTTTCCACAGCCCGCAGCGCGATGACGCGTTCATAGGTGCGTCCGTCGCCCATCACGCCTACAGATTGCACGGGCAGCAAGACCGCAAAGACCTGGCTCGTCTTTCGATACAACCCGGCAGCGACGATCTCTTCGAGCAGAATCTCGTCGGCGTTGCGCACGATCTCGAGCTTCTCCTCGGTGATCTCGCCGAGCACCCGCACCGCCAAGCCCGGGCCGGGGAACGGGTGACGCCAGACGATCTGGTCGGGGACACCAAGGACCGTCCCGAGCGCACGGACCTCGTCCTTGAAGAGTTCGCGGACGGGTTCGATGAGCTCGAATCCGAGTTCTTCGGGCAAGCCTCCCACATTGTGGTGGAGTTTGATATTCGCGCTGTTGCCCGCGTACCCGTGCCCGGATTCAATCACATCGGGGTACAGCGTGCCCTGGGCGAGGAAATGAGCATCAGGAATATCCTTGGCAGCTTCCTTGAAGCACTCGATAAACCGGTGCCCGATGAGTTTTCGTTTCTCTTGCGGGTCATCTATTCCGACAAGATCGCCGAGGAACTCGGCCCGGGCATCGACTACCCGCAGATCAATATGAAAGTGATCCTTGAAGGTGTGCTCGACCAGATCGCGCTCTTTTTTGCGGAGCAATCCATTATCGACAAACACGCAGACGAGTTGATCGCCGATCGCCTTGTGCAAGAGTGCCGCGACCACCGAAGAATCCACCCCGCCGGACAACCCACAAATAACAGTCTTGTCGCCGACGAGTTCGCGGATGCGGTCCGCCTCGGCCTTGGCGAAGTCGCTCATCTTCCAGGTGCCGGTGCACTTGCACATCTCGTAGAGGAAGTTGCGGAAGATATCGACGCCGTGGGGCGTGTGGGTGACCTCGGGATGGAACTGGACACCCACGAAGGCACGCGATGGGTCGGTGGATTTGACCGCAGCGTAGGGGCAGGTCTTGGTCGATGCGATGGGGGTGAGGTTCGCATCCGAGAGGTGCGAGATCTGGTCGCCGTGCGACATCCAGACCTGCGTTGATTCGGGGACGGCATCGAACAAGCCGTTGGGTTCGGAGATATTCAACTGGGCTCGACCGTATTCGCTGTGGTCTGCTTTGGTGACTTGGGCGCCGAGGAGTTTGCACGAGAGTTGCATGCCGTAGCAGATGCCGAGGACGGGGACACCCATTTCAAGGATCGCCGGGTCCATGGTGGGGGCGTCTTGATCGGAAACCGAAGAAGGTCCGCCGGACAGGATAATGCCCTTGGGGTTCATCTTTCGGATTTCTGATGCGGGTGTATCGGGCGAGATCAGCACGGAGAACACGCCGGCATCGCGGACACGCCGGCAGATGAGTTGGGCGGTTTGTGAACCAAAGTCGAGGACCGGGACGATCTCTTTGTGCAACGCAGCAAGTTTGTCGGCGTTGGGCGTCATGGTGGTACTCCTCGATGCAGATGGTCGATAAGAGATCTGCAAGCAATGACCTGTGTTCAGATGCGTCCGATAACACCGGTACGAGCATCGAGTACCGGAAAAGATCGTAGCGCGGAGAGCTACAGTTTCCTCAGATTAGGAGCAACTGATTGAGCTTGAATCCGAATAAGAACACACACGGCGCACGCCTACCATCGCGGCATGTCTTTGTCAGCACAAAGTTTGCACCGATGGGCAACCACAGGAGCCCACCGCGCCCACGGTCAAACATCTGCAACCGGATTGCTGATTGTTTGCGTGGTTCTCGGACCGGCGTTGACCCTCACGGGTTGCCAACCAGTCCAGACCGGGTTTGACTCACCGGCACCAACCAAACGCATCGACGCGATTGTCGAGGCATCCGATTTGGACGACCCCCAATCGCTTGGCAAACTGATAGAACAACTCGAATCCCCCGATCCGGCAGCGAGAATGCTCGCCATTCGGGCACTGGAACAAAGGACAGGCAAGACATTCGGGTACAACCACGCCGCTCCGAGGTGGGAGCGGATCGAGCCGATCAACGCATGGTTCGACCACCTCGCGGACTATTCGGCGCAGTATGCCGAACAAAGCGCGAATGGCGAACCCGCCCCCGATTGACCGATGAAGAACCTCAGCCTCGGGGTGCCAATGATTCATTTGCCCGATGGGAAAGATCCCTACATTGGGCATGAGCAGGAGTTTATGGATACAACGCCACACATCCAGATCCGTCTGATTTCAGACCCAACCTACCTCTGCGGCGTGCGCGAGATGGTTGCGTCGGTGGCGCGCCGGCTTGGGTTTGATGATATGGACTGCTCCAAGATTTCACTCGCGCTCGACGAGGCGTTGTGCAATGTCATCCGTCATGGGTACACCAAGGCGTTCGATCAACCGATCTGGATCGGGATCACGCCTCTGGAACCCAACGCCGAATCACCGGGCGGCATCATGATCGTCATTGAGGACGAAGCCAAGAAGGTTGATCCATCCAAGATCATCGGGAGACATCTCGAAGACATCAAGCCCGGCGGGCTGGGCGTGCACATCATCCGCGAGGTGATGGACTCTGTCCGTTATGAGCCTCGTGAGACGATCGGGATGCGTCTGACAATGACCAAACGGGTTGTCCGCGAAGAAAACCCGCCCCGATTACGCGATCACCTCCCCGGTTTTGTGCGTAAAGCAGACGCGGCATCCAAACGGGTGTAGCATGTCCGTAGCGAGCGATCCGGATGGATTCTGCTCCAAAGGGGTATGCAATGGGTGAGAGCGACACATTCTTGATAATCAGCGAGCCTTCCACCGGCGTGGTGGTCATTGCACCGACCGCGGATGTTGATATGTCCCGCTCGCCGATGCTGCGTACCGCGATCCAGCAGCACATGAAACCGAGCACCGAGACACTCGTGGTCCACCTCGAGGATGTCGGGTACATGGATTCATCTGGGCTGGCGACCTTGGTCGAAGCGATGCGGACGGGCAAAGCGACCAACACCAACCTGGTTCTGAGCGCCATGGGTCCCAAGGTGCTGGCGATCTTTGAGATCGCTCGGCTCGAATCGTTTTTCACCATCGTTGCCGGGATTGACGAGGCGTTGCAGCCTTGAGCGATCGGGTGCGAAAATCCGCCCGCATCGGTAGACAAGGCGTTGCAAAGCGGCGAGACTATACAAGATGCCTCCCACCGATCAAACGCAAAGTCCCAAGCCAATGAATCCGTTGCTGATCGTGGTTCTTTACCCGATCGCCGTCATCGGTCGGCGGACCCTAGGGATTCTCAACCACATCGGCGAGGTGATGTACCTGCTGTTCGAGGCGACTAGGTGGTTCTGGCGATCGACCACGAATCCCAACTACCGGCTGGGCAAGTCGGCCATCGTGTCGCAGATCTGCCGCATCGGTGTGCAATCGATTTTTATTGTGATCTTGGTGTCCGGGAGTGTCGGGCTGATCCTTGCGCTCCAACTCGCGCCGCCGCTCGAAGACTTCGGGCAGGTCGATAAGGTCGCCAACATTATTTCCGTCGCGGTGCTGCGTGAACTCGGCCCGCTGATCGGCGCGATCGTGCTCACGGGCTTTGCCGGCGCCTCGATCGCCGCCGAGCTGGGAACGATGGTGGTGTCCGAAGAGATCGAAGCACTCGAAGCGTCCGCGCTCAACCCGGTCCGGTTTCTGGTGGTGCCCCGCATGATTGCTGCGACGGTTTCGATGACCGCGCTGGGTGTGATCTCGAGCTTTGCCGCGATTACGGCGGCGATGCTCGTTTCGATGATCGTGCTCGATATCCCCTACGAAACATTCATGAGCAACATGCTCACCCAAGCCAAGCAGGTCGACTTCTGGACCGGGGTGGTCAAGGGCGGGGTGTTCGGGGCGATCATCGGCGTGATCGCGTGCAAGAACGGGCTCAATGTTTCTGGCGGTGCCGCGGGTGTCGGGCGGGCGACCACTTATACGGTGGTCGAGTGCATCGTTGCCATCGTGGCGGCGGACCTCTTTTTCACCGCGATGTTCTTCGCCCTCAAGCTGTTCTAGATCCTATTCGTTGGCTCGAGTTCTCTCACAAACTCTCCTCCCCCGGAGGCCCGGGGGGAGGTGGCTGCGAAGCCGACGGAAGGGGGCATTCTCTCTTCCCTATTGCCTATTCCCTACTCCCTATTGCCTTCTTTGAAGAC
>JAESUL010000012.1 GCA_016763115.1 Phycisphaerales bacterium
GCCAAACTCATCCAAGGCGGCGAGCACGAACGATACGAAACCGTCCAATGCGCGCTCGCTCATGTTCCCGAATCATGCACACACGTCGCGGTCCACGACGCGGCCCGCCCGGGCGCGTCGCAGGGATTGATCGATCGTGTATTTGATGCAGCAACTCGCCACGCTGCGGTGGTGCCCGCGGTCCCGGTTGCCGACACGATCAAACGCATCGACCCAACCCCCATCGAAGATCCCGGCAGCGACCCACTCGCCTCCATCCTCGCCGGCCCATCAGATGCCCCGATGCACCGCGTCCACGAAACCCTCGTGCGGGCGGGATTGATGCAGGTGCAGACGCCTCAGGTCTTTGAGCGTGAACTGCTCATCCGCGCGTATGCACAAGCCGATCTTTCAAGCACCGACGACGCGGGGTTAGTCGAACGCCTCGGCGAACCGGTCGTCGTCGTGCAAGGCGACGAACGCAACCTCAAAATCACCCGCCCGGGCGATACCGAGATTCTCCGCGTCATCCTTGGCTTTGCCAAACCATCCCAGCGTGCATCGAACAAGAAGTTCTAAGCACAGATTGCCAGTTCAATACCGACGGACCACGCCTCGGACAATGCCCTGGATCTGGCAGAACTTCACACGGATGGGCGAAAAATCAGGATTCGCAGGCTGAAGCCGGATGTGGTCGGCTTCCTTATAGAAGGTCTTGAGTGTGGTCGATCCGTCCTCGAGCAACGCGACGACCCGGTCGCCGTTGTTGGCAACCTGGGCTCTTCGCAGCAGGACAAGGTCACCATCGAGGATACCCTCGTCGCGCATCGAATCGCCCTCGACCTGGAGCGCGAAGGTTGAGCCGTCGTCGCCCGAGGTGCCAAGGAACTCGACCAAGTCGATCTCGTCGGTGTCGGCGACCTTCTCGATGGGGTACCCGGCCGCGATGCGACCAACGAGCGGGAACTTGAGCGGGCGGTCCTCATCGGGGACCGCGATGCCCTCAGCGATCGACAAAGAGCGAGCCTTGTTCGCTTCGCGTACGAGCGCGCCCTTTTTGATGAGCGCCTCGACATGCTCGAAGACCGTCACCTTGCTGACGCCAATTTCGTCGGCCAGCTCTTGCATCGTCGGGGAATAGCCCCGGCGCACGCGTGAGTCGCGGATGAGCTGCAAAATACGCAGTTGTTTGGGTGTGAGATTCATGGGACTCTTCCTTTCGCATTGGTGAATACGCGTTTGCGTATGTACGCGGGATCGATCCAGATTGGATCACACCCGCGCCCGAGTGAAGTGTGCGTGTCATCTTGCCCAGAGTCCCCATCGCCTGGGCAAGCCGATCACGCTGACTGAAGTACTGTTTCTCTACGATGCTCAGCATCCCGAGCATTTCGAGTCTTGTTGGTTTGCGACGCATGCCCATCGTCCGCTCTCGGCGGATCAATCCGCCGATCCGGGAACGATCATCTACAAAGTCAGCAGCAAAGTCGCCACCGGGCCCGAGTCTCAAAATCGCGTTGCTCTGTCGTGTCATGATGCTGCTCACAAATCTTCCGTTGACCAATCCCCGCCGGAGGGTTCCGAGCGGATGTTTGGTTTTGATCGGGTATCCGAATCGAAAATATTGAGCGATATATGCCATCTGTTTGGTCAACGATACCCAATCATGACCCGATCGGCAATCGTTTTCCCCAAAATATCCCGATCATCGACCCTCAACCATCCAGAACCGGGAATATTTACCCACAAAATCGAGGCGCAAATGCTGCCTGTACCCCAAAAATAGGGATTATCGGGCCAGAACGAATCGGCTCCCCGCCCGCTTCACACGACCAGATATTTCCAGCATCGTGAGTTTGGCCCGGACCTCGCCCGGGGAAAGCGCCAGTGCCTCGCTCAACTCATCGCCCGTGCGAGGCTCAACAAGCAAACCCAGAATCGACCGCTCGATCGGATCGTCCACCCCAATAAGCGGATCGCCACCCGGGGCAGCAGTGGGGGAAGTTGAGGGACCGGACGAAGCGGGGGCGCGGTCGAGATCGGCTTGATCAAATATCGAAGGCTGGGCCGGGTCGGCTGCCATCGCGTGATGAGTGCCACAATACAGATGCCTCGCGCACCGTTCGAGAATCCCAATCACATCGCTCGGCTCGGTCACCAGATGGGCACCGTCCTTGAGCAAATCATTCGTCCCCGCGCTACTCGGGGCATCCACGCGCCCGGGCACACCCATGACCTCGCGCCCGTGTTCCTCGGTCGCGTGCTTTGCGGTGATCAGTGCCCCTGATCCGCGTGCAGCCTCGATGACCAACACGCCTAGGCTCATCCCCGAAATGATCCGGTTCCGCGCCGGAAAGTTCTTCGGCGTCGGCGCGGTGTCCACGGGCAACTCGGACACAATCGCCCCGCCTCGCTCGACGATCTCGTCGAACAACAACTCGTTCTCAGGCGGGTACACATGCCCGAGCCCGCACCCGAGCACCACGGTCGTCGAACCGCCCGCCGAGAGTGCGCCCTTGTGGGCAGCGGTGTCAATCCCGCGTGCGCCGCCTGAAACAATGCACAGCCCCGCGCTGCTGAGCGCATTACCGAACCGCGATGCTTGCTCGGAACCATACAGCGTACATTTTCGGCTCCCCACAATCGCCATCGCGTACCGATCGCGCCCGGCGGACAGCAGGTTCCCACGCACAAACAGCACCGGCGGTGCCCCCGCGAGTTCACGCAGCAAGGGCGGATATTGCTCATCGAAAAGCGTCACCACATGGGCCTTGACGCGACGGATTTTGTCGAGTTCCTCATCGACCTTGGGCTGCACGCCCCCCAGATCGCGGGCGATCTGTGATGATCGGGTCCGCCCGATCCCACGAATACCAGAGAGCCGAGCCGCCGACGCACCGAGCACCGCGTCGGGTGATCCGAACTGATCGAGCAGCCGGGCAATAAGCACCGGGCCGAGGTTAGGAACAAGGGTCAGCGCGAGGAGTTGGCGGGCGCGTCGATCATCGGAAATCGGGCTGGTGTCAGCATCTATACGCATCGTGACTACTCCGCGAATGATCCCACAGGCCCGACCGGGGCGTATCGGCGTTTGTTGGTCGTTTCGTCGTGCCCGAGCAACCGGGCGAGCAGGCGCATCTCAACATCCGTGCGCACGGGTGTGCTGAGTTGTTTCTCGACGATCACCATCGGGTAGAGCATCGAGGGGTCGGGTCGGCGGATGGTCACAAAGACATCAACGCCATCCGCTGTCTTTTCGTTCATCTCGTATGAAAAACTCCACCCCGGATTGGGTGCCCGCATGACGATGATGTAGACCTCGCCCGAATCATCAACCATGATTGGTGGGGCGTCTTGCATCCGCGCGACCATATTGGGTCCCTTTCGGCGTTGCTTCATGCACCCGCCCAGACCAGAAACGATCGAGATACAAATCAACGCACAAAGTGCCCCGTGTGCCCAGCGCTGGATACCAGTTGCCATAGGTGTTGTCCCCAAAGTCTACAAACCTCACGCAAATGCGTGTTCGCACATTGTATGGGGGTTGGGATGGTTTCGCAACCAGAATCACCGATTCAAATCAGATATACAGATCAAGCACACGCCCCGTCGCCGGCACATTGACCTGATGACGCACATCGACAACCGCTCTGGTTTGAGGCTCGGGCTTGATGGGAAGAAGTTCGCCGAGTTTGGGAAGCAACCCGGGACCCTTGGATGGTGATCCTGGTTGAGTTGGAGCAGTAGGCTCAAAGGTATCGATCGGCTCGATGCGGGAAATCCGGTTCTGGGCTTGGAGCATCCGTGCAAAGGGCACCGTCCCGGGCGGGGCATTGAACACCCGACGCACCGCATTGGGCGCGACCCGATCAATGGGCATGATGAGGTGCGGGTTGTCAAGCGGAGCGATGGTCACACTTGAAGAGGTGCAGGTTTGGTGCCGACGATGGGGTGTCCGGTAAGAATCGCGGTTTCTATGAGTTGGGCACGATCAGCATCTGGGGTGGGTCCGGTTGTAGGGGCGTGGTGTCTGGGTACACCGCCGATCGGTGCGTACGATCCACACGATGCGGACTGACGACCTTGATTTTGTGCTCCCTCGTGCGTTGATCGCGACGACTCCGCCTGCGGTTCGTGATGGGTCACGCTTGTTGGTTGTGCAGCGTTCGGATCCTTCACGCCTCGAACACCGGGTGTTCGCCGATCTGCCGATGCTGCTCGAGCCCGAGGATCTGCTGGTGATGAACCGTTCGTCGGTGGTCCCCGCCCGGCTGCAAGGGGTGAATGCCCAAACGGGTGGCGCAGTCACCGGGCTGTACCTGGCCGACGATGCGGGGGGTAGCGATGGACAACTCCGATGGGTGGTGCTGCTCAAAGCCAAGCGAACGCGCCCGGGTCGACGGGTGATGCTGCATGATGCCGATGGATCACCAACCGGGATTATCATCGAACTGATCGAGAAGGCCGAAGATTCGGGTCCCGGCGCATGGGTGGTGGGGGTTGAAGACCAGAAGAATCCAGATCAAGCACTCGATACGCTTGGCGTGCTGGATCGTGCGGGGTTGACGCCCTTGCCGCCGTATATATTGAGCGAGCGCAAGGCCCGCGATGAATCGTACACCGAAGCGTCCGATCGTGATCGGTACCAGACCGTGTTTGCACGCCGCGACGAGCCCGGCTCGGTCGCTGCGCCGACCGCGGGGCTGCACTTCACCGATCGGGTCTTTGATGCCCTCAAATCAAGGTCTGTGCGGACAAGTGAGGTGGTGCTCCATGTCGGGGCGGGGACATTCAAGCCCGTGGAGACCGAGACACTCGACGAGCACCCGATGCACGCCGAGTGGTGCTCGCTCGGGCCCAGCAGCGAGTTGTTCAAGGCGGGTAAGCCCAAGGACGGGAGGGTGTTTGCTGTGGGATCAACCAGCGCACGAACACTCGAAAGCTACGCCCAACTCGACGCGGCACACCCAAAGAATCTCAGCACGCGGATCATGGTCATGCCTGGGTACCGTTGGCGGTGGGTTGATGGGATGGTGACCAACTTTCATCTGCCCCGTTCGACGCTGTTGGCGATGGTTGCGTCGATGCTTCATGTGCCCGGCGAGGTCGATGGGGTGGACCGGGTGCAGCAGGTCTATCGCGTGGCAATCGAAGAGCGGTATCGGTTCTATAGTTATGGGGACGCGATGCTGATTCTGCCCTAGCGATTTGTGTGTTTCAAGCGGGCAAGCCGTCGATGGAGGGTGTGCAGATGGACCTCAAAGAACTCATTGCGGGCTTGGATATCAGCGTGGTCGATGCTGGGCCCGATGGTGGGGGTGTTGGGGGCGTTGATCTTTCGTCGATTCGGGTATGCGATCTGACCGAGGACTCGCGGACCGCGGTGCCCGGGTCGTTGTTTATCGCCCGGCCCGGGCTGGTCAGCGATGGGCGTGGATTCATCAGCGACGCGATCGAATGCGGGGCGGTCGCGGTTTTGACCGATTCGCCCAAATCAGCCCAGGGGCTCGGGCGTGGGGTGGTGGCTTTGGTTGCCGATGACCTGCTCGCGGTTTCGGCATTGCTGGCAGAGCGGTTCTGGGGCGATCCTGGATCGACATTGGCGATCGCCGGGGTGACGGGGACCAACGGCAAAACAACAATCGCCCATTTCATCCACCAACTCATTCGCGGGTGTGGCGTGCGGTGCGGATTGATCGGGACAGTGATAATTGATGATGGGCGAGAATCTGCCCGCGCCGCGATGACCACGCCTCCGGCGATCGAGATGAGCCAAACACTCGCGACCATGCTCGAACACCGGTGCCAGGCGGTGGCGATGGAAGTATCGAGCCATGGGCTCGCCCAAGAGCGAACATCAGCGTTGCACTTTGATGCGGCTGTATTCACGAACCTGACCGGCGACCACCTCGATTATCACCAGACCTTCGAGGAGTACCGCGATGCCAAGGGCAAGCTGTTCGATGGGCTTGATGCCGAATCGGTCGCCATCTTTGCCAAGGGGATCGAGGCCAACACAGAAATGGCGGC
>JAESUL010000117.1 GCA_016763115.1 Phycisphaerales bacterium
AACTGCTGACGAACAATCCAACCGTCTTTGGCTGGCTGAAGGGCTACATTCGAGTTGATTGGTGCCTGGGCGTGTGCATTCGTTGAACATGCGTAAAGAGAGAGAATGAGAACGCTCACCGATCTAAGTTGGCCCCTTCTCATGGCATCTCAATTCGATCAAGCGTAAATCCACTTGTGTCGATCGCCGAGACCAGGTTTTCCTTTGATGCCGGGCTCTGTTGTGAAAGGAGGACACGGACATGTCCGCTTTTCAAATCAACATGCACGCCATCTACGCCCTTCACCTTTGAAATCCGCTGGTCGATATTCTGGACACAAAACGGGCATGCAACTCCTTTGACCCACAAATCAGCCGTCCGATCAGCAGCAAACAAATCTGCAGACTCGCTCCCAACAACCGTCCGTTCATCCTCAACGATCTGGCTGCTCTGGCACCCAACCGCCGCCAAACTTGACAGCCCTACGAGCGAGAGGACCGTGTGGCTTTTTCGTATCTTCTTCAACATTTTAAATCTCCATCTGGATTGGGGTCCCTGTTTCAGTGCGACAATGTCATTATCGACCATGAACTATGGTGAAGGGTCAAGGTGTTTTTGCCACTTTCTCATACTTTGCACACATTGAAGCCTCTAAGCCTGCGAGAACCCCGCATCGTCCTGTGGATTGATCGCACTTGCACTCACCAAGCAGATCGACAAGCAGCCCTTGAGCCATCTGAAGTTGCTTGATTTTGTCGGCAATCTCGCAGAGCCGGAGATTGATCAAGGCTTGCACCTCATCGCGCTCAACATTTCGATCCTCTTTCAGCACAAGCAGTTCACTGATATCGTTGAGTGTAAAGCCAACCGTCTGAGCGGCCTTGATAAAACGAAGTCGATCGATGGCGGCATGGTCATAGAGCCGATAGTTTCCCGTTGACCGAGCACCGGGTTGAAGCAAATCCCGCCGCTCGTAGTAGCGAACGGTCGAGGTGGGAACACCAACTGCTTGTGCGAGTTGTCCAATGGTCAATGTATTCATGGCACTGGATCCGACAGGGTGTCACCACCCATTTGATACCCGGTTTCCTCAATCGTGCTGGCTAGGTTTGCTCTCGTAGGCGGGCTTGAAGGATCAAAGCTGATTTGGGCAGAGCCCGATTCATACGACACCGATATATCAAGAACCCCCGGCACTTTCGCCAACTCATTGTGGAGATGGACTGTGCATGCCTCGCAGGTCATGCCCTTGATGTCAAAGATCGTCGTTGTGATCTGTCCCACAGAATCCGTAATCACTATTGGTTGGTCCTTGGGAAGCAGGTACCCAACATACCTCGGAAATGACGCAGAGCCAATCACGAACACGGTTGCCACCCACAGCATCGAACGGTTCAGCCGCTGCATTCTCCGATTTGATACCGCACACGCAGGCCCCGGCGCACAGTTTGGCTTCCTGTAGACCAAATAGAATCCAGCACCGAGTAGCACCGTCGTGATCCCAAGGAACAGCCAGCGGTAATGCTCGAACCACGCCGACACACCGCCCGCCGACATCCCGAATACGATCAAACCCAGTGGAAGCCAGCAGCATGCCGAAGCAGCAAGGGCCGCAATGGCCGAGCCGCCAACCGCTAGCATACCTGTTCGCTGACTCTTGTCTTTGGCCGATTCATCTGATCCCACCGTCGAGCAGCAACCACGCCCCGCTCCAACGGAGTCAGGCTCGCCATGACCGCCGGCGGCACAGCAGTCTGCGGGCTCGTCGTCATCAAGCGAATCATCTCCACCTGCTCCATGTCCTGTAAAAGCCAGTTTGACCTGCTTGCCGACTGTCCCCAAGCAGCACGAACCAAGCGGGCTTTTGGTTTCGCACCAGCACGCCTCTTTCATGCGCGATTTGATGTCATCGAGCACCGTGCTCTGCCCAGTTTCATGGATCTCTGCATTGATCTCTTCGATGGTATGATCAAAGCAGTAGCACACATGCCGTGGCGCCGATTGCTCTTTGACACCGACTCGCACAGTGAGATCGCTCTTTCCGAATGTCGAACCGGCATCTCCAAAGTACACCGTTTCACAAGTGTCTGAATCGCAAAACCGATACTGCTCATCAGTGATTCGATCGGCGGCTTCGGGCTTGACCAATGAATCAAGCGTGATCCGCTTGACCTTCTTGCCTTTGCGGCCGCACTCCGGGCAATGTGTCGGTGTCGGAACTTCAGATGGAATCATAACAGTCATGGTTCACTCCTCGTGTTCGTTTCAACTGTGCTTGAGCATGGACGACAACGCTTTCATTGCTGATGCCATCCGTTCCTCGGCCTCGGGCTGCCCGCATGTCGTCAGGCAGTTGAGCAGTTCCTCTTCAACAAGTTTGACCGTGACCCGGCTCATCGCCGATCGCACCGCTGCCGCTTGGGTCAGGATGTCATCACAGCAACGACGCTCCTCGACCATCCTCTTGACCGCACGAACATGCCCCTCGATCCGGCTCAGCGCATTTGCAAGGCTCTTGACCGACTCGTCGGATAGGTACTCACTCGATTGGCAGGCCTGCTTGGAAATGCATTTCTTCTTTGACATGGTGTCCCTTTGTATCAACAAACATCCCCCCGGGGGGGATTATTCCGTAGACTGATTGTACAGGTCTAAATTACTGAAAATCCAGCTTGGCTTGGTATTCGCGTGGAATAGTTTCGGGATGAGTGTGTTTAGATATTTTCAGAAGGAGTTATTACAGAACCGTTATCAAAGAACACTGTCAATCCCAAAATCAATCCTAAATCGTGGACAAAGAGCAAACATGAAGAGCCCTCCCAAACTCGTGAAGGACTAGACCTCGGCGACACCCGCTTGATTTATTGCCTTCACTCGCTAGACTTTGCGCCAGACATGAGCATCACACTCAAACATTCCGCACTCGCATGGGTACTTATCGTGACCCAACTGGGCTTCTGTGTCGCTGGGCAAGGGCTGATTGTGCTGTGCCATGATGAGGGCGGCTCTTCACACATAGAGTTGGCACGCAGCAATCAATGGTCGAATGCTTCTCAAGATAACTGCGGACAAGCATCCATAGCCCAAGATGGAGTTGCCCAAAGCGTCTGTACGAGTTTGCCATGTGTTGACGAGGAAATAGGCATTACCTTCACCGTGAACTCACGCCGCACGACGGCGATTGATTCGCTCACGGACTTGTTCCCGAATGCCCCACCACTGCTGACCGTCGATGTCCACCATCCGGACTCGATGGTACTTATCGAATCGGGTACTGACTTCGAAGTTGCCCGCTGCTTGATAGAGCTTCAATGCTCGATCCGCACGACTATTTTAGTCCTTTAACTCTAGAGTTGTTTTACGATGTTGCCGCCGCGTTCGTGGCGGATATCTGTATGCTCACAACTTTAGGACACAAACACTATGAACTGGAAGTTTTGTATTTACCCCGCTATCGGTGCCGCTTTCGTCGCCGGATGCGCGGGGCCATTGGACCAACGATGGGATGACCCGATATACCGATCTCTCCAAGATCAGTACAAAGAAGTTGACCGGGAAACATCGAACTCCCCCGATAGAGAATCCGCCAACTCTTTCATCGAGATTGAATCACTCGATGCACTGAGCATCGAAGAAGCGATCCGCATCGCAATCTACCATAGCCCACGGCTTCGTTCTGCGGGGTATCGAATCGATGCCGCTTCGGGACGAGTGCTTCAAGCAGGATTGTACCCAAATCCTTCTTTCAACTTTGGTGCCGAAGCCCTTGGCTCCGATGCTGGTAGCGGCGGCGAGAGCATCTATGTCATCGAGCAAGAAATTGTCCTTGGAGGCAAACTTGATCGTGCCCGCGATGTTGCTGAATCTGATCGACTCGCTGCCCGTGCAGAGTTCATCGCAGAGGAGTTTTCGGTCGCAACGGGGGTGACCCGAGCGTATTTCTCGGCAGTCTCGGCTAAAGAACGACTCAATAAGCGCCAGGAACTCGCTGCTTTGGCTTCTCAACTTCTCGAAGCTGCAGCGGCGAAGGTTGATGCCGGGTCGGCAACCGAACCCGATCGTCTTCGTGCAGAGGTTGTCTTTGAGCAAGCCCAAATTGAACTGGATTCTGCCCGGTTCGCTGCAAAGGCCTCTCAAATGGAACTCGCGGCAGTCATCGGTCTCGAAATGCCTGTCGATCTGCCTCTCACAACCGCAGTGGATTATTTCCAGGAACTTCCATCATACGAAGACCTGTTGGCGGCAACGCTGGTTGCCAACAGCCGAGTATCGCTGGCACGCATTGCTATTACTCGCGCTCGCCAAGCCCACAAACTCGCCAAAGCACAGGGAGTACCAGATCTGACTGTTTCCGTTGGGCCGCGATACTCTGACATTGACGGCGAATCGACTGTTGATCTAGGTCTAGGGATAGAAATACCACTCTTTGATCGAAACCAGGGAGAGGTTCGAGCAACCCTGGCAGAAAGATTGACCGCATCTTCTCAACTCCGAAGTGTGCAACTTGAGTTGACCGCCGAAGTTTCGAATGCGTGGTCTGTTTATCAATCGGCTCTAAGTTCTTCTAGCCGTTATCGGAGTCAGCTATTACCAAAGGCTGAGCGAACACTTGATCTCACTCGCCAGGCGTATCAGAGCGGCAAGGCGGATTATCTTAGGCTACTCGATGCTCAGCAAGTCGTGATTGAATCACGAATCGCTTACATCGACACATTGCAACAGTTGCACGCCGCCGCTGCATTGCTCAACGAACTCTCACAATCAAATGCTCCTTGGCGGAACCCTCGTGACGAGGATCAGCCCCAAGCGGAGGTAAACCAAGAATGAATATTCAAAGACTGCTCCTTCTCTCTGTACTTACTCCATTCTTGTTCGCATTGAACGGATGTGGCAATGGTCGGGATACTGGGAACACGCAACACCAAGAAGATGATGGGCATGGGCACGCTGAAAGTGGCGGGCACGATGACCATGGCGACGAAGATGGTGAGGATGAGCATGACGGAGAGGTTGTTCAACTCCCCAATGCACAACTCCGAGCCGCAGGTGTGATTATTCAGCCGCTCGCGGGTGGAAAAATCGCTACCTATATCATGCTTCCAGCAGAGATCGGGCTCAATCAAGACACGGTGCTTCATGTCACCCCTCGTGTCCCAGGCATCGTGACCCAGGTCAATGGTTATCTCGGGCACGATGTGAAGGCTGGCGATCTGCTCGCGGTGCTTGAAAGCCCAGAACTCGGCGAAACAAAGATCACTTATCTTCAAGCGATCCAAGCGAAGATTATCGCTGATGCTGAACATGAACGCCAGATCACAATCAGCAAGAACACCGCCATACTTCTCGATATTCTCCGTGAAAATCCAAACCCCGACACATTACGCAATCACGCAGACACCCTGCGGATTGGAGCCAACAAGGGAAGGCTGCTCTCAACCTACGCCCGGATGAAAGCCGGGGCGGCAAACTACGCACGCGAGAAGGAACTCGACACCAAGGGGATTTCAACTCAAGTAGACCTGCTGGCATCGCAAGAAATGTATTACAGCGCACAAGCTGAATACATGGCTGCATTCGAGGATATTGATTTTTCGTTTCGTGTCACTATGCAACAAGCAATGCACGCCTCAATGATCGCACTGTCAGGTGTGGAGAATGCCGAGCGGCGTTTGCATTTGCTTGGACTGACCGATGAACAAGTCCGACAAGTCGCCACAGAACCTGATATGAATGTTGCTCGATATGAACTCCGCGCTCCGGTGAATGGTCAGATAATATCGAAACACATTACTCCAGGCGAGAAGGTTGATTCCGAAGCATCGGTCTACACAATTGCAGATCTCAGCACTGTCTGGCTGAACATCTCGATCTATTCACAGTACGCCGAGGTCATTGAGGAAGGACAGCATGTGACCGTTCTCGTTGGTGACCGAACTGCCTCTGGAGTTGTTGACTACATCAGTTCAATCGTTTCTGAGTCATCCAGAACGGTCGCAGCCAGAGTCGTGCTCGAAAATGCTGATGGTTCATGGAAGCCTGGTGTTTTCGTGACTGTCCGTGTTGAGACTCAAAAATCTCATGCTGACCGAATCGTTCCCATTGGTGCCATTCAGACATATGAAGGGCATTCAGTTGTGTTCATTCAAGACGCGGATGGAATTGAACCTGTCCAAGTCACACTCGGACGAAAGAACGATGTGAGCGTCGAGTTGATCGGCAACGATGTGGCAATCGGTACGCCGATTGTCGTCAAGAATAGTTTCTTAATGAAGGCCGAGCTCGGTAAGGGCTCGGCAGGGCACGAACACTAAAGGAGGACGATATGCTTGACCGAATAATTGAGTTTTCAATCCGCCAGAGTGCCATTGTGCTCTTGGCAACCATTGCCCTTGCCGGCATTGGAGTTTACAGTTTTACTAAACTACCAATTGACGCTGTCCCAGACATCACCAATGTACAAGTACAAATAAACACCAATGTACCGGCATTGTCGCCGGTTGAAGTCGAACAGCAAATCACCTTCCCAATCGAATGGGCGATGGGTGGGCTTCCAAAGGTTGAACAGATTCGTTCAATCTCCCGCTATGGGCTTTCTCAGGTCACGGTTATCTTTGAAGATGGAACTGACATCTTCTGGGCACGCCAACTGGTTGGCGAGCGTCTTAGTGAAGCACGCGAATCGCTTCCAGAGGG
>JAESUL010000118.1 GCA_016763115.1 Phycisphaerales bacterium
CGTTCGCCGACCGGACCTACATCGAGCCGATCACGCTTGAGACGATCGAGAAGATCATCACCAAAGAGAAGGAACTGGGCACCCCGATCGACGCGGTGCTGCCCACGCTGGGCGGGCAGACCGCGCTGAACTGCGCCTGCGTGCTCTTTGACAATGGGATCTTTGAGAAATACGGCATCGAGATGATCGGCGCGGACCGTGCGGTGATTCATCGGGCCGAGGATCGACAGGCGTTTGCCCAGGTGTGCAAGAATGTGAATCTGGCGATGCCGGTATCGCGGACGGTCGAGGATCTGGATGATGCGTTGGATTTTTTGGGCATTATTGGGCTGCCGATGATTGTTCGACCGGCGTTCACGCTGGGCGGATGGGGCGGGGGGATCGCGTACAACCGGGCCGAGTTTGAGGAGTTGGTGACGCGCGGGCTGCGTGCGAGCATGATCGGGCAGGTGCAGGTCGACAAGTCGCTGATCGGATGGAAGGAATACGAGCTCGAGGTTGTCCGCGATAAGAAGGATAACTGCGTGATCGTGTGCGCGATCGAGAATATCGACGCGATGGGCGTGCATACGGGTGATTCGATCACGGTTGCGCCAACGCTGACACTGACAGACAAGGAATACCAGTATCTGCGCGACGCATCACTTGCCATCATGCGGGAGGTTGGCGTGGAGACCGGCGGGAGCAATGTGCAGTTCGCGATCAACCCAAACCCCGAGCCCGACAAGAACGGGGAGATCCCCTTCGAGATGGTCGTGATCGAGATGAACCCTCGCGTTTCGCGGTCGTCTGCGCTTGCATCGAAAGCCACCGGATTCCCGATCGCCAAGATCGCGGCCAAGTTGGCCATCGGGTACACGCTTGATGAGTTGAAGAACGACATCACGGGCACGACGAGCGCGTGCTTTGAGCCGAGCATTGATTATGTGGTGACCAAGATGCCTCGGTGGACCTTTGAAAAGTTTCCCGAAGCCGACGAAACGCTGACGACGCAGATGAAATCGGTCGGTGAAGCGATGGCCATCGGGCGGACCTTCCAAGAGTCGTTCCAGAAGGTTATCCGCTCGATGGATCTCAAACGATTCGGGTTCGGGCTCGACCACAACGACAACTGGCTGGCGGCCCATAAATCCAGCGATGGGCGAGACAAGAATGGACAACCGATCGAGTGGCCCATCGAAGAGAGCAAACTGACACGCAAGCTCTCGGTGCCTTCGCAGGGGCGGATGTACTTTATTCGGTATGCACTCAAGATGGGTTGGTCGGTTGAGCAGGTGTGCAAGCTCACGCGGATCGATCCATTTTTCATTCACCAGCTCAATGAACTCGTGGGGTTTGAGGATGAACTTGTCGCGGCCGGTTCGCTTGAAAATGTCAATGCCGAGTTGATGCAGCGGGCGAAGCAGTACGGATATTCCGATGCGCAGTTGGCGTGCTTGTACAGCGGCTCAATCAAAACCGAGAGCATTCTTGGCGTGCGTGAATACCGCAAAGCGCTGGGTGTTGAGGCGGTGTTCAAGTGCGTGGATACTTGTGCCGCCGAGTTTGAGGCCATCACGCCCTACTACTATTCGACCTACCAGCCGGGGCATTCAATCGTCCAACCCGACGGTACGACTGAAACAGTTGCACCCGAATGCGAGCTCCGCGAGCGGCTCAACAACAATGCGAACCCGAAGCAGAAGGTCGTCATCCTCGGCGGCGGGCCCAACCGCATCGGACAAGGAATCGAGTTCGATTACTGCTGCGTCCACGCGGCTCAGGCGGCGCAAGAGCTCGGATACGACGCGGTGATGATCAACTCGAACCCGGAGACGGTAAGTACGGATTATGACACGAGTGATTTGCTGTTCTTTGAGCCGTTGACGCTTGAGGATGTGCTGAATGTCTCTGAAAAACTAGGCGATTTGATGCTCGGGACCATCGTGCAGTTTGGCGGGCAGACGCCGTTGAATCTGGCGCATGGGCTGGACAAGGCCGGGGTGCCTCTGCCTGGGACGCCTCTAGACGCGATTGATCGGGCGGAGGATCGGGATCGGTTTGACCAGATGCTGACGAAGCTGGATCTCAAGCGACCGGCGTCGGGAATTGCGCATTCGATTGATGATGCGATCAATGCGGCGGACAAGATCGGGTACCCGGTATTGGTGCGTCCGAGTTATGTGCTCGGCGGGCGGGGGATGGAGATCTGCCCGGATGAAAAGGCGCTTCGATATTACATGCTGACGGCTGTGGATGTTTCGGGGCTCGATGATGCGCCGATTTTGATTGACCAGTTCCTTGATGCAGCGACGGAGTTGGATATTGATGTGGTTGCGGATTTTTCATCTTCCGGTGGGATGGGCTTCCAGCCCGTCTCTTCAGAAGGCAAGCAAGATGACGGGCTGGAAGCCCGTCCCACCAGAACAGGTCAAGCCTTGGTCGCGGCGGTCATGGAACACATCGAGCAGGCGGGGGTGCACTCGGGGGATTCGACCTGCATGATCCCAACTTCGACCATCCGCGCTTCGCTTGTTGAGGAGGTCCGCACGACCGCGCGCCGGTTGGCCGAGGAACTCGGCGTGTGTGGGTTGATGAATGTGCAGATGGCGATCAAGGACGACGAAGTGTACATCATCGAGGTCAATCCGCGGGCGTCGCGGACCGTGCCGTATGTCGGCAAGGCGAAAGGCACATCGTGGGCGGCGATGGCGGCCAAGGCGATGATGGGCGTTTCACTCGGGGAACAAAGGGCCAAAGAGATCCCCGACGCCGGGTATTACGCGGTCAAGGCACCCGTATTCCCGTTCCAGAAGTTCCCCGGCGTGGACTTTGTGCTCGGCCCAGAGATGCGATCGACCGGCGAGGTCATGGGGATTGATGTTTCATTGCCCACCGCGTACCTCAAGGCGATGCTCGGCGCGGGTGTGAGTTTGCCGAGCGAAGGTGGCGTGTTTCTTTCGGTGCGGGCCGAAGACCGCGAGGAGATTGTCCCGGTTGCGCGCCGATTGATGGCGATGGGGTTTAAGGTGTTCACCACCGCGGGCACGGGCGAAGCATTGACGCGCCACGGATTACGCCCGAAGGTGTTGCAAAAAATCCAGGCTGGCGCACGCCCGAATGTGATTGACCTGATGCAGAACGATGAGATCCAACTCGTTATCAACACGCCAACACGAACCGGATGGCAGACGGACGAGGGCAGCATCCGCGCGACGGCCGTGCGGCTCGGGATTCCGATGATTACGACGACCACCGCGGCGCACCAGGCGATCTCGGCGATCGAGGCGATCCGTGCGGGGTTCTGGGATGTGGTGGCGTTACAGGATCTTGTTGAGTACACAAAGAATCATGAAACGGTGCAATCGTGAAGAGCCCCGACCCCAAAGAGTGGGTGTACCTGTGTCCGAAGTGCGGACGGTGGAAAACTCTGCGTGAGGCGGGCGGGATTCGTATCAAGGCCTCATCGAAGGGCAAGCGCACGCTGGGATATTGCAGCGGATGTAAGCGATTACGACTGCTCAAGATCATTCGAGCCAAAGACCTTCCGCCATGTTCAGAAGTTTGACGCGGTGAATGCAGAACCGACCTCGTCGCGGTTCCATGTGTGGGCGGGGCCTTGCTTGGATTGATAGAACTCCCAGAGTTCGAACCAGTAACTTCGGAACTTGTGGTCCCCGAACTGGTCGTAGTGTGACGCAAGTTGTTTCATGATCGCGTTGTCGGTGCCGGTCATTTTCAGAACCGCTTTGCCGTGGCGGAGTGATTCGGTATCGAGGGCGAGGCGTGAATATCGCCCGAGCAGTTGCATGATGTTGCCCGCCGCGTATGGTCCGATGCCGGGGAGCGTGAGCAAGAATGCGAAAACATCGTCGTCCGAGTTGTTCGGATCTTCGAGCCAGGCGGGATTGACGGCCCCCTTGGTAAACAACTTGGCAAGGTCAATGATCCGTTGATCGCGGTACCCAACGCGGCAGCGTCCGCGCAGGGTTCCGAGGCGGGTACGGGCGAGTTTCTTTGCGCTCGGGAATCCACGGAATCCGGATTCGGATTTTCTGCCGCACACTTGGCAGAGCCGACGATTCATGTTGATCGTGCTCGGCCAGGTGACATTGCAACTCGTGACGGTTTTGATTACATCCTCGAACACATCGGGCGAACGGAAGACCCTGCCTCGCCCAGATTTTTCCCATCGCGGATCGACCTTGTGGAACGCGCGGATTGTTTTTGTATCGACATCGAGCGAGAACATGCGGATGATCTGTTTGCGAGCAATGAACTGTTCTTCGCGGCTCAGCCGACGGTCGAACTTTGCACGCACACTGCCATCGGGTTGCTGATCCATCGCGCATGAAGACGGTCCATCAATTAGTTCGAGCACACGCGAGAATGATTGGGATTCGACATCCCAGCGGTTGGGCGCAAGGAGGAAATAGCCGTAGCTGCACACATCGCGGGCGAGGTTGAAGTCGCTTGGCGTTTGGATTTTGAGTCTCGAACCCATCGATGGACAGTATCCCGACCGAGCCCACCCGACAATTGTCCGTACCGGGCGGGGCATCGGGCCATTGAGCCCGGTAGAATCTGCGAACCTCGGCACCTGATGCCGAGCATCCTTTGTATTGAGAACGGAGTTTCCATGCCCAGAATCTTGATTTTCCTTTGCACCATTCTTGTCTGCTCGCCGATGGCGATCGCGGACGATGACTTTGATGCCCGCGATTCGATTGTCAAAATCTTTGCAACCTATCGAGGTGCCGATTTCTCTCGTCCGTGGACCAAGCAATCGCCCCAGGAGTTTTCGGGCACCGGGTTTGTCATCGATGGCAACCTGATCCTGACCAACGCGCATGTTGTTGAGCAGTCTTCGCAGATCTTTATTCAGCCGCCCAACTCGGCCGACAAACTCCGCGCCACGGTCGTTGGGATTTCCCAGGCGATGGACATGGCGATTCTCCAGCTCAAGAAGACATCAGAGCGCGAAGAGTTTCATGCCGACCATCCGCCTCTGGTTCTGCAGGGCGAGTTGCCCGCGATCGGCGAGACCGTTCAGGCGATCGGGTACCCGGTGGGCGGCGAGCAGGTCTCGATCACCGAGGGTGTTGTTTCGCGGATCGAGTACACCGGGTACAACATGGACGCGGCCGGGCTTCGGCTGCAGGTTGACGCTGCGCTCAATCACGGCAACTCTGGCGGGCCGGTGATGATGAATGATGAGGTTGTTGGCGTTGTGTTCTCGGGGATCGAGTACGCCGAGAATATCGGGTATGTCATCCCGACCGAAGAGGTGCTCAACTTCATCACCGATATCAAGGACGGCACCTATGACGGGCCGCCCACGCTGGACCGATTCGGATTCCAGACCTGCGAGAACGATTCACTTCGTGACTGGCTCGGATTAAGCAAGGAGCAGACCGGGCTCGTGTATATCCGTGCGAAGGAAGGTATCGAAACCCCGCTGGAAAAATGGGATGTGATCGACAAGATCGGCGAGTTCGATATCGACAACGCCGGGATGGTCAAGCTGACCGATGACCTGCGGCTGCTCTGGCCTTACTTTATTCGCCAGCTGACCACCGAAGAGGGCACCGTCGAGATGACCATCATCCGCAAGGGCAAATCGATGCAGGTTGATCTCGTCGCTCGCAATAATCGAGACATGGTGATCCCGTTCATTGGCAATGATTACCCGGAATACTTTGTCATCGGCCCGATGATCTTTACCCCGATCCGGCGCGAGCACTTCTTTGAGCTCAACCTCTGGTACGGCGTGATCGACGGCTCGCCCGCGACGCTGCACATCGAGGATGTCAAAGAGTACGAGGGACAAGAGTTCGTCGTCATCGCCAGTGATTTCCTCCCGCATCCGATCACCAAGGGGTACGACATCTCCGGCTCGCCGACGCTCAAATCTGTCAACGGCACCGACATCAAATCACTCGCCCACGCGGTAGAACTAATGCGTGATACCGAGGGCGATTTTATCGAGTTTGCGTTCTTTGACCGTCGCCAGGAAACCCTGATCTTCAACCACGACGAGTTGCTCGAAGCGACCGAAGAAATCCTCGAGGACAACTCGATCCGCAAGCAGGGATCAGACCGGTTCATGGATATCTGGGAAGAATAGAGTTTTCCAATCTCAGCACGCACCCGCGGATGTTTTCGTGGGTGTTTTTTTGTTGATGCTTCTTGGTCAATCACAAGATAGAATAAGGCATGGATTCTCTTTCACGCCGACACTTTCTTTCCCGATCGACCGCGGTTGCCCTCGGATTCACGGGGCTCAAAGCCTCGTTGGCCCAAGGTGCAACGAGCGCGATTCTTGATTCCATCAACAATGGGCAGCCGTCGACTGATGCCGAGAGTGATATCGGCTTTGGTCCTCTGCTTGCAGATCCTGATGGGATCTTGGATCTTCCAAGCGGGTTTTCATACCGGATTTTTTCTCGGGTCGGCGAGTTGATGGATGACGGGCTACGCGTTCCCGGGCTCCACGATGCGATGGGCGCGTTCCCATTCATCAACGACGACGGCACCGTGGACCCGGACCGAACGGTGCTCGTTCGCAATCATGAAATCGAACACGCACACCGAACCACCGGGGCCTTCGAGGACCCCGGTGCCCTTGAGCAAACCGACCAATCGCGGATCTTTGATTACGGATTTGGTCGCCCATCGCGTAGCGGCACGACCACGGTTGTGTACAACACCAAGACCAATACGCTTGAAAAACAGTGGCTTTCGCTTGCAGGGACCGAACGAAACTGTGCGGGCGGGGTGACGCCTCAGATGACATGGCTCACTTGTGAAGAGACCGCCGCGACCAAGAATACACGACTCGAAAAAGACCACGGGTGGGTTTTCGAGGTCCCGGTGACGACGACGCCGCAGTTAGCCGATCCGAAACCGATCACCGCGATGGGACGCTTCATGCACGAGGCGTGCTGCACCGATCCGCGGACCGGGATCGTGTACATGACCGAGGATCGCTCCGATGCATTGATCTATCGGTATGTTCCCGAGGTGCCCGAGGATCTGCACGCCGGCGGGAGACTCGAGGCGTTGAGCATCACCTCTGCACCAAAGTTTGATACACGCAACTGGAAAGAGCAGACCGTGCAAGTCGGGCAACGCCTCGGCGTGCGATGGTTGCCCCTCGACGAAGTCGAATCCCCCGATGATGACCTGCGGTACCGCGGGTACCAGAGCGGCGGAGCACGATTCGCACGATCCGAGGGCATGTGGTGGGGAAACGACAGCGCCTACTTCGCGTGCACAACGGGCGGCAAAGCAACCGCCGGGCAACTCTGGCGATTGATCCCCCACCCCGATGGCGATGTGATGGGCGATGTGCTCGAACTGTTCGTCGAGCCCAACGATCCGTCTGTGCTCGAGCACGCTGACAATATTACTTTTTCGCCTTGGGGCGACATCGTGGTGTGCGAGGACGAGAACAAGCCGCCGCACCTGGTGGGGATCACGATGAAGGGCGAGTTGTACCGCATCGCGCGCAACGCGACCAACTATTCGGAGTTCGCCGGCGCGACCTTCTCGCCCGATGGCTCGACGCTGTTTGTCAACCTACAAAAGATGGGCTGGACACTGGCGATCACCGGGCCTTGGAAGAAATCGTGATCAGCAGCGTCGGCGACGAGTAGCGAGTAGACCGAATCCCACGCCGAGCATGAGGGTGGAAGGCGTGGGGATGGTGACGATTACGGCTGAGAACTGGCCTTCAAATTCCTTCGTTCCCATGAGCCTAGTCCCATCTGCGGAGATCTGGGTAAAACGATAACTGTCCGCTTCAAACCCGATTCCGAGAGATTCAAAGAGGTCGTCGATCAGAATAATTCCACCCACTTCGGACCAGAGAACTTGCACATTGTTATCGTTCAGATCGGTTGCTCCGCCGAGAAGAACCTGCCCATCATCTGATAGATCAATGGCATATATGGACTCAAATCGCTCGGCATCAAAAACATCCACCAAACCGTCGCTTTCACTCCACAACCATGCGTGGCTGGCAGACCGTTCGACACCACCGATCTCTGGATCTAATACAGAGATTCCCGAACTGGTACCTGCAACAACTGTGCCATCACCCGATATCGCCTGCGGCCTGGTGTCAACAAACTCGCCGAGGTCTAGGTTTGGGATATCGGTTGTCTCTCGGCCTTCCCAGATCCAAGCCGTGTTGTAAGAAAAGCCTACTGTAGCATTCGAAAATCGTCTGTCTTTCGAGCCTACTCCAACCCCACCGTCATGGCTCAATGCATTGACCCCGCTACCGGCCACACCTGTCATGTCATCGAAAACTGTCATATCACGCAAGTACCTGCCACCATTCCAATGAACCGGGCGCTGCCCACTATTTCCAAATCCAGTCATCCCAACCGCGTTCCCATCGCCTGAAATGACTTGACCAAAAACATCACCCCAAACAGGGCGCCCTCCAATGTCAAACCATGTAGTCGGGAGATATGTTGACCGCCCTTCCTCAAGAAGAATGGTGTTGTGACCATCACTGTATCCAACCCTCGAACCATCGTCGGAAATACCGAACACACCTACCGGTCCTGAGCCAGCCTCGTTCCCAATAATGGAAACCGCCAAGTTCCATTCGTTCCCTCTACGAATGTAAAGATCATGGTTGGATCCGCGTTGCATGAACGCCATGGTTGATCCGTCATCCGCAAACTCAACATACTGCGAGTATTGCGCAGCCTTGGGGAAAAGCACAGAATACACACGCTCATCCGCCCCACCAAACGAGGTGGATGTGAACGCCGAGATGAATGCAACTGGCACAGTAGCGTATCTAATGTATGTGTTCATGCTGCGGTTATCGGCAAACCTCTGCACAACCTGAACCTAATGCTGGACATCCATCACAATCGTTGCATCATGCCCGTTGAGGTAGGCGTGCTGCATGTCCACGATTGGGGTGTACTCGAGTGCCCAATCGAGCATGGTGATCGGGTCAAACCGTACTGCGGGCGGCTCGGCGGGGGTTTGTTCTTTGTTATGGCGGGTGCTTAAAAAATTGAATACCAGCCGACCGCGACCGGCATCAACCAACGCATCAAAGAACCGCCCGAGTACCCGCTGGGCGTGGTCCATTGTCAGTGTATTGAGTGAGCCGCTGAGCACAAAGACCTCGGCCTTGGCGTCGTTGACCAGCCAACCGGGAAGTTGCTCTTCACTCACGAAATCATGCGTAACGAACACCGTGTTCTTGAGTTTCGTTTTGGCTGCTTGCTCACGCGAGGCCTCGGTGAGCCCTTCGAGCCCATCGATCCCAATATACTTC
>JAESUL010000119.1 GCA_016763115.1 Phycisphaerales bacterium
CCTAAATCCAGCGCGTCTACCAGTTCCGCCACATCCGCATGCACCAAGCCTAACCCTGTTTGGGCAAAAAACAACCTTATAGACCCGATGAGTGCGCATTGATATGCCCGCAACTCAACACAATTGGTGCATTCTCCCGATACAAACCGTATCATGTATCTCTGGGTACGGTGCCCGCTGATTGTGAATAGAGGGATTTCTTATGCGCTTCCGCGACCATGTTGCTCTCACCTTGCCCGCACTCGTGCTCCGGCTTGTCCTCGCGGCGGTGTTCCTCTGGGCGGGGATCGGCAAGTTTGCCTCGACCGCCCTCGTCACCGGCGACGACGCGGCGAGGCTCAAGAACCTCGGCGTGCTGGTCACCACGCCGCCGCCCGCAGACAGCACGATCACTCCCCCGGCGCTGACCAACCTGCCCGACCCATCTGATGAAGCCGAAGAGCCGGCACCGAGCGTTGAGCCTGTTGATGTACCTGTTGATGACGAGCCCATCCTCGAAACACCCGAGGACCAGCAACGCTTGCAGCAGATCATCGACGATGCCAATCAACGGATCAAAGAAGCGAACAAGAAACTTCCCGATTCGGAAGAACTCGAAGAACTCACCACGCCGATCCTGAATCCGAGCACCCCGCCTCCAACGGCAGAACCTGATGCAGAGCAGCAGGCTTTGCTCGGTTCGTCAACTGTCTCGTTCATCACGGTTCAGCAAGCAACGCCTTCTGCAACCGCGAGTGATTTCCCGCACCAGGTCTCGGTCCGCCGATTCCATACGGTGACGCTGCTGCTTGACAAATGCACAAATCCGGGGCTGACCGCGGAATCCCAGCCGATTGATCCTATTTTGCCAAGTTGGATGTCGGGGACAACCGCGCGGTACCTCGCCATGCTCTTGGCGGTGGTCGAGATTCTTGCCGGCACCTTGCTCCTGATCGGGTTCATGACCCGGCTCAGTGCATTGGGCACATTGGGCGTGATGCTCATGGCGTTGTGGACGACCCAGTTCGGGCCCGCAGCGATGCAATCGGGCGATGCGTTTCTTGGGTTCATCCCCAACCACGGCGATATCTGGGATATCTCTACTTACAGCACCATGCTGCTCCAACTCTCGCTTGCTGCGATGTCGATCGCGGTGTTCTTCCTTGGGTCTGGACCCATCGGGATGGACCGGATGATCTTTGGAGCCTCCAAGCGTGACAAGTACCTGCACGGCGACCCCAAGGCGGGCAAAGCACCGATCGAGCGTGACGCGTTTGATCGTTCGCCGAACCCAACGCCGTGATGAAGAAGAAGGCGGGCAAGATCCTGCGGTGGACGCTGCCTCCGGGGATATCGCTTTGTGTCCATGCCCTGCTCATCGGGCTGATCTTGGTTGTTTCATCCACGATCACGACCATCGAGGAGCCCAAAGAGCGGATCCCGCTGGCGACGCTCGCGGTCGCGCCCAGCGAACCCGCAGCACCCAAGCCCGATATTGAGCAAGAAACCCCGAAGGACCCTGTCCCCCAATCCGAGTTTGACAAGGACAAGATCCGCCCCGAATCGCTCGCCCGCGCGATCGCGGCCCTTGGGAACCATCCATCAACCGCGCCCGCGATGGACCCGGTTTCGTTCGCCGCGTTATCGCAAGCAGCCAAGACTATTACCGCTCCAACCAGCACCGCCCCGCCTACGGTGCTCTTTGCCGGTGTGCAGACGCAAGCAGCGAAAAAGGTTGTCTATGTCGTTGACGGCAGCGGGGCCGCCGCAGCGAGTTTCTCATCGCTCCAAACCCAACTGCTGCGTTCGATCGATCAACTCAGCACCACCCAACGGTTCCAGGTGGTGCTGTTCCGCAAGTCGGGCGATTCGCTCGTGTCCCTTGCACCGATCGGGAAGGGGAAGATGGCGTACGCGACGCGGGGCAACAAGCAGATCGTTTCCGACTGGCTCGACTCGATCACCACACGCGGGCGATCGAACCCTGTCGATGGGCTCCGCTCGGCGATTGCGCTCAAGCCGGACCTTGTGCTGTTGATTACCCGATCAATCCAGCGCACCGGCGACGGGGACGCATGGGGCGTTGGTCGCCAGCAGATCCTCAGCGAACTCGACCAACTCAACCCACGCTCATCGCGCACCGGGAACCGAAAAATCGTGATAAAAGCAATCCAACTGCTCGACGATGATCCGACCGGAATCATGCAGGGCATTGCGGGGCACCACGGCGACGGGCTCAATGATTACCGGGTGGTCTCGTACGAGGACCTTCGACGCAAAGACAATCCACAAGAACAGCGGGCCCGGCGAACGCTTGGCGCGACCGATGAGCAGCGCCTGATGACCGCGTCGGAGATCCTCGCGTCGATCACGACGCCGGGCATCATGCACACGATGTTGTATGGGCTGGCAACCGAGGAACAAGGCAACGCGGCGAGGGACGCTGCGGCCCAGATTGATGCGCTCGCCTCGCCTTTGATCTCCAAGAACCCCGGCGCGGCGATCCTCGCGGGCAGTGCCCGGCTGATGCAGTATGAGGGCGGCGATCATTCCGTCGAACTGGAACAATTCGCTTCTATGCTCGAAAAGGCTGTATTTACAGACCCGAACGCCGATGCAAACCGCCAGCTCATTGTGGCGAGCATGCATCAGGCGATGGGGAACCGCGATGATGCTCTTGAGATGGTTCATGCGGTGCTCGAGCACGCCGACGAACTCGAGGTTGATGATCTTATCCGCGGATCGGCGTTGCTCGCGTTGTGTGCATTGGGCGCGGAACCCGAAGAAATCGAGAGCCTTGCCCAGCGGGCACCGTTCCAGACATCGAGCGGGATGCTCGATCCGTTGTGGTCGATCTTGTTGGCCGAAGCGCGAACGCGTGGTCGGCTTGCCAATGGGCAAAGCGATCCTTGGTCGCCATTGGTGTATATCCGTTCGATCGCGAGCGAGGACGAGTCGCTTGTGCGATATATTGATGCCAAGATCGCATCGGGTGTTCGCCGGTTTGCGATCAACAGCACGGAGCAACTTGCCAGCGCGCCCAGCGAGGTGATTCTTGCGGCGAGCAACGCGATGGGTGCAAACCCTGATACACGCATGGGCGCGATCGAGTTGCTGCAAGTTGTCGCCGACCGTGATGATCCGATTGCATCGCCCGAAGCGCTCTGGCGGATCGGGGTCGTTGGGCGTGCGCACAACACCTCGAGTACGCGATCGATCGCCGGCGATGCGCTGGCAACGCTGGCGACCAAGTATCCCGAGCACCCGCTGGCGGGCGACGCGCTGACCGGCGCAATCGCCAATGCACCGCGGAGCGATCTGAATCGTCGGCGGGGGTTGCTCCGCCAGGCGCTCGATCGGTATCCTGAACGGCTCGAGGGCGATCTGTGGCGTCTCGAACTCGCCCGTTTGAGCGAGGATTTCGCCCGGCTCGATGTGCTCGACGGGATCGCAACCAATACACGCGAAGCGGTGCTTGGCGGGGAACTCTACGAGCAGACTATTCTCTCGATGCTGACGCGGTTTGATGACCCTGTCGTTCGGCGGGCGTTGCTCTCGCGGATGTCGGACACCGCCGGTCGGCTCGGGCTTGGCAGCGCCCCGGGGTGGGCACAGCGGGCGGCGGCGGCGGAGTTGAGCATCGATCCTGACGCCGCGGCGAGGCGGCTTACCCGGCTGATCGCCGATGCCAAAGCCAAGGGGCAGAACACTGGAGAGCTCGAGTTGCTCCGTGCCCGGGCACTGATCGATGCGGGGAAAAAGGTCGAGGCATTCGGGCTGCTCAACGCGATCGCAGCACGCCAAGATACAACCAACCGGCGCAACGACACTTACTGGCAGGCGTGGGCGTTGATGCTCGAAACGATCGCCCGTGGGGGCACCGATTCGGACAAAGCCCGCGCAAGGGCGCATATCACACGACTTACACTCGTTGATCCACAACTTGGCGGATCACCCTGGAAAGAGCGTATCACGCGCGTGTCTGATGAGCTACACTCACAGCCGTGAACGCACACACCATGACCAACACGACCAAGATGATGAAACCCGCCGATTCCACCCCGCACGCCAGCACCAGCCCTCGGCTTCCCGAGGTGCTCAGCAATACCCTCGCGGGGAAGTTTTTGGTGTTCGACGGGCCTGACGGATCGGGCAAGAGCACCCAACTCACCATGTTCCTCAGCGCGGTCCGCGCATCGGGGATCAGCGTCGAAGAGGTCCGTGAACCGGGCGGCACCGAGATCGGCGAGAA
>JAESUL010000120.1 GCA_016763115.1 Phycisphaerales bacterium
ACCAGCGTCATCCACGCAAGCCGACCCGCGAGGATCACCAACGCACCGATCACCAGCCCGCCGAGCAGCATCACCCGCCGATGGAACATACTCGGGATGATCTGCTTGAACCTGCCCATGGTGCCTGAAAATCCTCTGCACACGATAACCACTGATGAAACCACCGGACCGTCCAATGAATCGGCTTGTTCAAGGCTTGAGGATCAACCCTCGCGTTTATCGCGTTCCAACTCTGCATAGGCGTTGTGGGAATGGATAGATTCGTAGTTTTCACTACTGATCGAGTACTGCACGATCCGCTCCTCGTTGTCCAGAGCCATCGCCAGGTCCCGCACGATGTCCTCGACAAACTTGGGGTTGTCAAACGCCTTCTCGGTGACATATTTCTCGTCAGGGCGTTTGAGCACCGCGTACACCGGATGGCTCGCAGCCCCTTCGAGCAGCTCGGCCAAATCCTCGATCCACATCACCCCGTCGGTCCGCACCGATGCCTGGATCTTGCACCGCTGGTTGTGAGCCCCGTATTCGGAGATCTCCTTGGAGCACGGGCACAGGCTCGTCGCAGGGGCAGCAACCGTCATCACGAAATCCTCGTGGCTGTTGGAACTGCACGCGAAGGTCACCTCGTAGTTCATCAGCCCCGTCTGCTTGGTCACCGGGGCGGGTTTTTCGATGAAGTAGGTGAACGAAGCCTCGAAGTGCGCTTCCTCCGCGTTGAGCCTCTCCTTGATCTTCTTGGTGATCACCGGGATGTCTTCGGGGCGGAAGGGCTGGCACTTGTGCTCGTTGAGCACCTCGAGGAACCGCGACATGTGCGTCCCCTTCTGCTCTTGAGGCAGCGCGACATACATACTGATCGACGCCACCGTCGTCTGCTCGCCCCCATCGCGGGTCGCCAGTTTCATCGGGTAGATCACATCCTTGACGCCCACGCGATCAATCGCGACCTGGCGAAAATCGGCAGCCCCTTGGACATCGGGCATGGGCTTGCATTCACAACCATTGCTGTCACAAGTATTTGTATCTGTAGTCATCGTGTTCCTTTGTCTGTTTCGCTCTGCCCCGGATGATAGGGTCTCTGCACGCAAACAACCCCCAGCATCGCCCGAGTATTTCGCCTCAGATCACAATCGAAAACTAGACCCTTCCGGGTGCCACTACTCGCCCGAAGGGCGCAGTAGTGTCTTCGCGTACCAAACCCGATGACCCAAGACACTACTGCGCCGAAGACGGCGAGTAGTGGCACCCGGATTATGAGATTGAAACTGCCCTGATAATGCTTATGCGGCTTGGGCCTGCGATTCCTGCATCGCCACCGTGCTCTCGAGCCATCCCCACCCGATCGGCACGCCGAGCAACGCACCCACCGCCCACGACACCGGCGACACCGTCAACCAACCCGGCATTGACCCCGATGCCAATGATTCGAGCAGCTTGCCCGACCCGGGCACCGCCATCCCGATCAAGGGTGCCACCACGCCCGCGAGCAGCACGCCAAAGATCATCGGGATCATCGAGATCGATCGGTCATCGCCGACCTGCTCTTGGCTCCGAAGCACCATCGCCCCGACCAACCCCGCAACGATCCCACCGGCGAAGGCTGCCCAGAGCGATTGCCCGGACAGGTCGGTCTGCCCGAATGCCCACGCAGAAGCAATTGCAGCAACCATCGCCGCCCCGATCGCCATCAAGCTCGCTCCACGGAACATCCCCGAGCAATCGACCATGGTCGGCGTTTCATCATCGCCTTTGAAATTTGACGAAACTCTCAGCACCACCATGACCGCGATCCCGATAAGCCCCGCCTCGATCGCCAACTGGACAAACCCGCCCTGCTGGGTGCGAAACAGATCGCCCATCCGTCCGCTGGTCCATGCGACCCATCCAAACATGAACGCCATATTGAGCATCGCCTCACGCCGGGTGGTCAGTTTGGCAATCACCACGCCGACGACCACGACGATGCCGAGGATCGCTGCAAGCACCGCTGCGCCCGATCCCATGCTCTGGGACACCAGAAAACTGGCGCGCTCGGACCCATCGATCGAGCGGACCCGCGAAGCAAAGTTGGCGCACAAGGGCCCAAACACACACAGGGTCAGCACACGGGAAATCCATTGAATTATCTGGGTTCGCATACCCCCATCATCGGCACCAAAGCGTGCTTTGGCAACCACAATCGGGTAGCATGTCCGATATGCCCGACCAAACCACCCCATCCTCCGACTCTCCGCCACCACCACGCACCCGCGAAACGGTCCATCTCTTCGAGGACCTGACCAGCGATCTGCTCTGGCCCAAACTCTTGCGGGCTCCTGCATTGGCGTTGAGCCCCTCACGACTCGCCCTCGGCATCGTCGCGGCATTCGTGCTCACGATCCTCGCCCGGGTTCCCACACTCTGGATTGAAGACCCGCCTCGCATTTTCTTCTCTTCGTCGTTAAACACCGAGCCGTCGCTCAATCCATTGCGAGCATTCGAATCGATCACCGATTTTCTGGGCAATATTTTCTATGCCGGGTACACCCATCCTTGGACCACCCTGATCGTCGGCGTCCCGATGATCTTCATCCTCTCGCTCCTCGGGTGCATCATGTCTCGGACCGCGGCCATCGAGTTCGCCCAAGGGCGCATCGCCGACCGCTCGGACACCACCGCGTTTGTCCTCCGCCGGGCTACGCACCTGGGCACCGCGGTCTTTGGACCCATCGTGCTGTCCTTCATCCTCATCGGGATCATCGCACTTGGCGGGTTTCTCCTCTCGGTGCCGGTGGTCGATCTGCTCGGAGGCGTGCTCTATTCGCTGGGTCTTGTGCTTGGTGTGATCGTCTTTTTGACGCTTGTGATGCAACTGCTCAGCGTGCCCCTGATCGTGCCTTCGATCGCGTGCGAGGGCACCGACGGGTTTGATGCGATCCAGCGGAGCTACGCCTACATCGCCGGTCGTCCGCTTCGGGTATTGGGGTACGCCACGATTCTGTTCGTGCTCGGGACACTCGCACTGGGGGTATTCCAACTCGTCATGCACGGCTCGATCGCGTTGACCGACTGGAGCATGGAACTGCTCGCCAATGACGCCGGCGTCCGGGTGCTGACGAGCAGCGAGGATCTGGGCGCAACCCAGCCCGCAGCCCACAACTTCATCGAGTTCTGGCGTGCCTTGTTCCAGCTCATCTTTGCCGGGTACGCCATCAGCTATCTTTACACCGCTTCGACGATGCTCTACCTCGTCATTCGTCGTGTGTGCGACGGGCAGGACCTCGCCGAGATCTGGGTCGATCCGACCAACTGAACCCGCGAGCCTTAGGGTGAGCGCACGAAAAAACCGGGTTTCTCGTGCGCCGTGATCGGAACGGGGCAAGACCGCCAAATCCTGCGAAACGGTCGCCCAATACTCTCTGGAATAGAGTCTTGGGCATGTCATTTTTAATCAATCCGTAGCACCGAATCTCTGTTTGAAACGCCCTACTGTGTGTTGCCAGCCCTTGGTGCAAGGTTTGGCCGCAGTGCTCTGGTTGCCGAAGAGACTTTTTCGCGGTACGCCTTGGACAAGGCGTACGCATCGAGCTATTTGTTCCCGAACGAAGCGTTTGACCTTCGCATCAACTCGCAAGGGTCAATCAACCATGCTCGACTGAGATGCTCGTTGCTACCATCGCGGAGAAATCGAAAGAGCATGGCATTGGATGTAGGCCTTATCTCCGCAACAAGAGCGGCATGGGCAAACCATGACATCAACAACGACGGCTTCCTCACCGTCTTTTTCTCAATCGGCTCAATCATGGACGGTTTTTTTACCCATTTCCCGCTCTCTTCATGTTTGTTCAATATCAATAGGAATACTCCTGCGTCCAAGTCCATTTCGAGTAGAATCAGAGGTGCCCAGAGCAAAACCGAATCCACTACGCGGAGAGTAAGCATGGACCACATCGAGCAACTCATCGAGCAGCAAACACGAGAACAAACACGACGCCAGTTTCTCAAGGCCACCGCGATCACTGCTGCCAGCGGGCTTATGATCGCCCGCGTTGCTCAGGCACATGCTGGTACCACCACATCCTCAGCCGCCACCCTCGCAAGCTCGCCTCCGATCATTGATGTCCCAACATCAGGTCCACTCGAACTCGTCGTCGGGCGAACGCCGATGATTGTCGCTGGGCGGCGCACCGAATCCGCGATCACCGTCAACGGCTTGCTCCCCGGACCAACCCTGCACATGCGTGAAGGGCAGAATGTCGAAATCCATGTCCGCAACGAGCTCCCCGACCAGAGCACCTCCATCCACTGGCACGGCATCATCCTCCCCGCACCAATGGACGGCGTCCCCGGAGTCAGCTACCCCGGAATCGCGCCCGGCGAAACCTTCGTCTACCGCTACCAACTCCGCCAGAGCGGCACTTTTTGGTACCACAGCCACTCAGGACTCCAAGAACAGCTCGGCCACTTCGGTGCACTCATCGTCGAGCCCGCAGGTGCCGATCCCGTCCAGGCAGATCGTGAGTATGTCGTCAACCTCTCCGATTGGATGTTCCGCGATCCCTATGTCATCCTCAAAAAACTCAAAAAATTCAGCGGCTACGACAACTACCAACGCCCGACCATCACCAACCTCCTCAGCGATGCAAAACGCAATGGATTGGGAGAAACGCTCTCCCAACGCCTCAAGTGGGACGCGATGCGCATGGACCCCACCGACATCGCCGACATCACCGGC
>JAESUL010000121.1 GCA_016763115.1 Phycisphaerales bacterium
AAATGGGCTCCGATGGATCGCTGGCTCGACACGCCAAGCAGCCGTACACTGTAGGGATGGTCAAACTCAACAAAATATACACACGAACAGGCGATGACGGCACCACCGGGCTGGGCACCGGAAAACGGGTCCGCAAAGCCGATCCACGCGTGATCGCCTATGGCGTGGTGGACGAAGCCAATGCCTTCCTCGCCGAATGCCTCTGCCGGGTCCCCGCAGATGCTCCGGGTGCTAAGCGATTGGGCGAAGTGCTCATTGCGGTTCAGAACGACCTGTTTGATGTTGGTGCGGACCTGTGTATCCCGATTCGCCCCGATGAAGACCAATCAAAGATGCTTCGGATCACCGCTGAGCAGACCCAATGGCTCGAATCCGTGATTGACGAGTTCAACGCCCAACTCAAGTCCCTGACAAGCTTTGTGCTTCCCGGCGGGTCGAGACTGTCTGCATCGCTGCACATCGCACGCACCGTGTGTCGGCGCGCGGAACGCGATGTTTCGATCCTGCTCGAAGATGAACCCAAAGCGACCTCGATGGAAACCATGCGGTACCTCAATCGGCTCAGCGACCTGCTCTTTGTCCTCGCACGCAGTGCCAACCGCCAAGAATACGGCGGTGCCAAGGGCGATGTGCTCTGGATACCGGGCAAGAATCGGTCCCGCGGCACCCATTGAACGAGACATGAACACTGAGCAGGCATACTGTTGTTTGCGTGTACAAACAAGCATCCCAACTTCTCGCCCGCATTCTGGATCTTGGTTCCAACGATCTGCTCGATTCGATGGGCAATATCGAGGTTCGCAGGAGCACCCTCCAGTTTCTTGGATTGTCCTCGATTCTGGGAACGGTACTGATTTTGATCCAATGGCTGAGCGTGTCGGGGGCGCAGATCGACGAGAACCAGTTGTTGGTGCCCAGCGCGATTGCGGTCGAGTTTCTGTGGGTCGCGATCTACCTCAGCGCAGCGGCGGTGGTGCTTCTGCTGCGGCCCAACAAGGCCATGTGTATGCGCCTGTCGATTCTGGTGATTCTCGCGGAGGGTGTCGTTGCGGTGATCCGCTGGTTTGTGTACCACGATTCGAGTTTCCAAGGTAATACTGTTGTCGGGGTGCTCATCGGGTTGACGCTCGGCGCAGCGTTGTTGCCCTGGAGCCCCAAGCAAACCCTGATGATCTCGACGGCCTGGATCTTTGGCTCGGTCTTGAGTGTCTTGATTGTTGGATCCGATACGGTCGAATCTGTGCCGGCGTTGGTCTTTGTGTATGTCGCGGTGACGGTGCCGGGCACGATGGTCTCGTTTTTCCGCACAACCAAGCTGCAAGACCAGTTTGATCTTCGGTTCCTTCAGACCGAGTACGACCAGTTCCGCGAAGAGATCCTCGCTGCCAAGTCCATTCACGAGCGTGCCTTTCCCGAGCCCCGACTCAGCGGGCAGGTCCGGTTCCGGTACATCTACAAGCCGATGAGCCAGATCGGCGGGGATTTCCTCTTTGCTTCTGTGCGTGATCCTTCGGATGAATACTCCGAGGTGACCCTCGTGCTCTTTGATGTCACCGGGCACGGGATCGCGGCTGCGCTCACCGCCAATCGGTTGCATGGCGAGCTCGCCCGCATCATGGGTGAGCATCCGGAGATTGAACCGAGCAAGTTGCTGCTGCTCTTAAATCGATATGTCTGCCTGACACTCGCGGATTCTGCGGTGCTGGTCACCGCGATCTCGTTGCGGGCGGACCCCAAGAGCAACACGATCCAGATCGCCAATGCGGGGCATCCGCCCGGGGTGCTCCGGCTCGGGTCCGGGGAACTCAAGCACGCCGGGGCGAGTGCGCCGCCGCTCGGTGTGGTCTCTGATGAGCGGTTTGCGCCAACAGATCAGACTTACCCGTTCGCGGTGGGCGACTCCATGATCGGGTACACCGACGGGGTCACCGAAGCACGGGATAAAACCGGCGGGTTCTTTGAGGTCGAGGGGATCGAGCGTGTTTTGGCGTATGGATGGGTGGATGCCGGGACCCGTTGGCCAGAAAATATTCTCAATGCAGTGACTCAGCACCGCGCAGGATCGGCAACTGATGATATCCTGATAGTCGAGTTGTACCGTCCGGGGTTGTGAAACCGGATAGGGCCAGTCAGGATGAGCCGAGCCCAAAGAGGGGGAACGGTGAAAAGGGAGATTCCTCAAGTGGCAGGGACAGGATCGTACGAGACAACCGAGTTCAGACGCACCTTTGGTGTCGAGACCGACAACCTGCTCCGTCAGCGGGTGGTGCTGTTTATTGGGGTCTGGGGCGGGCTCGGATTGATCTCGTTGGCGGTGATGCTCGCCATGCTTATTGCAACCGCCTTTGAGAGCGAACAGGATGTGATGAGCATTCTCAAGGACAACAATGGTCTGCGGTATTTGGCGATCAGTTTCGTCTGGTTGAGTATCTATGGCACTGCGCTCTATGTGGTTGTCCGCCGAATGCTGGTCCCGAGGCAGATGCTGCATCTGAGTATGCTGCTGATCGGGCTCGACGGGGTCTTTGTGGTCCTGATGCGAGCGATGGGATTCCCGATGGTGATCCCTGTGTTTCTGTTCTCGCATTTCATCGGTTGCGTGCTTTTCCCGTGGACGATCCGCCAGGCTCTGACCCCATTGCTCATTGTTCTTGCCTTGAGCACCGCGAGTCATCTGCTCATCGAATCGGCATCACCTGGGGGCAGCGTGTTCCATCTGATGTCAAATCTATTTATGGCCGTACCCGCGATCGGGGTCGTCGGGTTCAAGCACTCCCAGCGTGTACAAAAATCAACCAACCGATTCTTGAACCAACGCTATGGCATGCTCCGCCAGGAACTCGCCTTCGCTCGTCAGGTCCACGAATCACTCTTTCCTTCGCCGCTCTCGACAGGGGCGTTGCAGTTCTCCTACAAGTACGAACCCATGCGTCAGATCGGTGGCGATTACCTCTACGCCCATCATCGTCACTGTGATGAATCGGGGAGCGAACAACTCTCCATCGTCGTGATCGATGTCACCGGGCACGGCATCCCCGCTGCGCTGACCGTCAATCGGATTCATGGCGAGATTGATCTCCAGTTTGCCCAGTGCGCCGACATTGGGCCCGGCGACATGCTCGCGGTTCTTAATAGGTACATCCATCTGACCCTCGCCAAGCATTCGATCTACGCGACTGCGGTGTGTTTCCGCGTGGATATGGACAAAGGGATCATCCGGTACGCCAGCGGCGGGCACCCGCCCGCGTTCATGCGTGGCGTGGACGGCACGCTCCGAGACATTGATCCAACCGCGATCGTTCTCGGTGCGCTCGATGAAGACGAGTTTGATCCCAAGGAAAAAGAGATCGAGTTCCTGCCCGGCGATTCGTTCATCGTCTACACCGACGGCGCGATCGAGGCCCGCAATGATTCGGGGCGGATGATGCGGATAGACGGGCTGCGTGAGGTTATCGCTTCGTACGGGGCCGAAGGGTCGGGCGCGGATTGCCAGGGGCTGTGGTCCGAGCGGATTCTGACCCAGGTCGCGGTGCACCGCGACGGATTGCCGCCCGATGACGACACGCTGATTATCGAGGTGTTCCGACCGGTGGGCGAGTGTGCTGAGCGGTCCCAAGAAGACCCGGATTCTGAGCTTGAATCGGTCCAAGCGAGTGCGGGCTAGGTCCTGTCTGACGGCTCCTTCTGTTTGTCATTTCGCTTCCCCCGGGCCTCCGGGGGAGGTGCCGAGCGAAGTGAGGCGGAGGGGGTCTTGCTTCGGCTTTTGCCTTTGGGCATCAACACCACATCAAAGACAAAGACCCCCTCCGTCTGCTACGCAGCCACCTCCCCCTCAGGCCCGGGGGAGGTGGGGTTGTACGAAAACATTGAGCGGTCAGACACGACCTCGAACCGCTTCGAGTCCAACTGGTGGATTGGATTGCGACAGTTAGGTCACACCAAGGGCCGACAGCGTCTGCTGATCCTCCGCAGCCACTCGGAACCCGGATGCCGGGTCCCCGATGCGGAGAACCGATACCGTGTTCTGCGCGAGGATCGCGCCGAGCGGTTTGCCCGCGACCATAATCACGGTGTCGCCCGCAGCGACGATTTTATCGTTGAGCAACCCCGTCTCGACCATGTTGGTCCAGTCGCGGAGTCGTCCGGAATCCGGGGCTTGCTGGAGCATCGGGGTGACCCCGCCGAACAGCGCCATCCTCCTCGCTCCGACGGGTGACGAGGTGTAGGCATAAATCGGGACCCGGAAGTTGTATTGCGAGAGGTACCGCGCCATTCCCCCCGCTTCGGACCAGACCGCGATGGCTTTGGCGCCGAGTTCCTCGGCGATGTGCCACACGCCATGGGCAATGGCGGCAGACCGGAACGGGTATTCCTTGAGGCTGCTGGGTCTGCCATGCCGATGGGCGAGCTCATCCATCCGTGTCTCGGTCGTGCGGATAATCCGGCGCATGGTCTCAACCACCAACGCCGGGTGGTTGCCCACCGCGGTTTCGCCCGAGAGCATGACCGCATCGCACCCGTCGAATACCGCGTTGGCAACATCGGAAGCCTCCGCGCGGGTGGGGGTCGAACTCTCGATCATGGTCTCGAGCATCTGCGTGGCGACGATGCAAGGCTTGCCCGCCTCGATGCAGCTGGCGATGATGTATTTCTGAGCAACCGGAACCCGCGCGACATCCATCTCAACACCAAGGTCACCCCGCGCGACCATGACCGCATCGGTCGCCTCGATAATCTCGTGAAGATTAATCAACGCCTGAGGCTTCTCGATCTTCACCACCACCGGAATGCGGCACCCAATAATCGGGTCCGTCCAGTGCAGATCAGGAGTACACAACTCGGTAAGTCGATTTTTCAGTTCGATGACCTCGGCTGCGTCCTTGACGAACGAGAGCGCAAGGTAATCGACGCCGTTGGCGACGGCCCAATCCACACACTTCCAGTCACGATCAGTAATCGCCGGTGCGGTGATGTCGGTCTCGGGGAGGTTAACACCCTTGGCCGAGGTGACCTTGCCCCCAATAGTGACCCGGCATCGCACCCATGAGCCCTGCTCACGGTCCACCGCGAGCATCCTGATTAGCCCATCGTTGATCAGTACACGCTGCCCGGGTTGGACATCTTGGTACATGTTGGCAAAGGTCGTCGAGAACACGACCGCTCCGTCGATGATCGCCGCGTCGCCCTGGTCCTTGCGGAACCACACATCGTCGCCGGGCTTGACCATCACCCCGCCCGAGCCATCCAGATCAGGGACCTTGCCCACCCGCATTTTGGGGCCTTGGAGATCACCCATGACCGCGATGGGTTGCCCGGAGCGTTTGATTGCTTCGCGGACTTTCTTGTAGAGGATGTCCATATCGTCGAGCGTGCCGTGCGAGAAGTTGAGCCGAAACACGGAGACACCCGATTCGATCAGCTTGTCGAGCATCTCGGGGGAATCCGATGCCGGCCCGAGTGTGGCGACAATCTTGGCGTGCGCGGGGCGGTCTGACTCGGCGGTCAACCAAGAGGGGATTGTTGAATGGGTGCCCATAAGCGAATGATCTCCTGTTGGGAGGGGTCTGGAAGCACCTGTTATCGGATCAAACCCACTGCGGGGTCTATTTCTTTCGTCATTCGCCCGGTATATACGAAATTGCCCCGCTCATCGGGCTCGATGCCGTCGCGTAGAGCCGTTTTTCGATCCGCCCGGCCTGGGCACTCTGGCGACCAGATTCGCACGCTTTACGCATCGCGTGGGCCATCATGACCGGGTCGCTCGCGTGGGCGATGGCGGTGTTGAGCAGCACGCCATCGGCGCCCAACTCCATCGCCAAAGCGACATCGGACGCACACCCAACACCCGCATCGACGATCACCGGGGAGTCCGGGTCGCCCTCTTTGAGCAACTGCAGGCACAGCACGATGTTGTTCTGGTTGAGGATTCCTTGCCCCGAACCGATCGGCGAGCCCGCGGGCATCACCGAAGCGACCCCGGCGTCCTTGATCCGCATCGCCGAGATCGGATCGTCGGATGAATAGCACAGCACCTCGAATCCATCGGCGACCAACTCGCGGGCAGCTTCAAGGGTCCCGACAGGATCGGGGAGCAGTGTTTTTTTATCGCCCAGCACTTCGAGTTTGACCCAGCTCGCACCCTTGTTGCCGAGCTGTTCGAGCAGATCGCGTCCGAGCCGGGCGACGCGGACCGCGTCCTCAGCCGTAAAACACCCGGCGGTGTTGGGCAAAATCGTGTACCGATCGGTGTCGATGTATTCGAGCAATGATTTGCCCTCGGCGTTGAACAAACGCTCTCGACGAACCGCGACGGTGATAACCTCGGTGCCCGAGGCATCGAGGGCATCGCGCATGGTGTCCATCGAGTCGTATTTGCCGGTGCCGACAAAGAGGCGTGAGTTGAAGGTCCGTTTGGCGATGCTCAGCGGGGCGAGTCCGGGTTCGGTAGAGAGGGTGGTGGTCATGTCATAAGGATAGACCCGATCGACGATTTGTTCAGCCAGATCGGGGTGAATCGGGTATGCTGTGGGATTGAAAGGGGCGAGAAATGTCGGAACCAAAGGTCTTGTGGGAAGCGGAGTTCGATGACAAGGTCAAGGGGTACTACCTCTGGTCTGCGGTTTTGATGCTTTGCATCTTTATTGTGACGATCCCAATCGCGGTGATCTACTTATTCGTAGGCAGTTGGATTCTCAACAAGTACCTCGAAAACCTGCACTGCACGCTCACCGAGCGGACGCTGGAGATCAAAAAGGGAATCTTCAACAAGCGTGAATCCACGGTTCCACTCGAAAAAATCACCGACCTTCAGATGTTCCAAGGCCCGATTATGCGGTACTTCGGGGTGAGGGGGTTTCGCGTAGAAACCGCGGGGCAATCCAACAGCGCAACGGGCGGGTCGCTGGTCAACCTCATCGGGATTGTCGATACACACGGGTTCCGCAAGGCCGTGCTCGATCAGCGGGATCGGTTGCAGGGCATGACGGTCGCTGGGCCCGCGCCGGTACTGGCGAGTGAGCCGACGGACGATCGGCTCATCGAAACCGTCGCCGAAATCCGCGACGCGCTCCACCGGATCGAGACCAAGCTAGAATCCTCCAATGGATGAACCATCAATCGTCAATCAAGAGTTCGTGACCGCCGCCAAGGTGGTCGAGTTGTTCGCCGCCGACACGAGCAACTCCGAGAAGGTCGTTGCGCTTGCCAGCGAGTGTGTGCAGCGGCTCAAACGCGGGGGCAAGATCCTCGCCGTCGGCAACGGCGGATCATGCGCCGACGCGATGCATTTTTGTGAAGAACTCACCGGGCGGTACCGCGATGATCGTCCCTCGATCGGCGCGATC
>JAESUL010000122.1 GCA_016763115.1 Phycisphaerales bacterium
ATCCACGGGTCGTTTTCTTGCTTGGGTGCAATCACCAAGAGATTAGAAAGCCCGTTTGCAAAGACGGCGTACGAACGATCGAGTCTCCCCACCGCTTTGCGGAACGGCGGCGAGTCGTCGTGCTTATTAAAGGCAATGCTCGCGTACTGGTTGTACATACGCGGTGAGATCATCCCGGTCTTGAGCCAGCCCTTGGTGTTGAATGGTTTGCCCTCCTTGACCGCGTCGGCCTCGGCGAGCCGGAGAATCGCCCTGCGGAGCGGGAGGTAGTTGATGCCGAGGAGCGGGCGATCGAGGTAGTGCATCGGGTCGATCTGGACATCGAGCATGGTGAACATCGGATCGAAGCTCGCCTTTTTCATCTTTGCGATATCGCCGGTGCCCTTGTTGAGAATATCGAAATGCTTGTGGCGTCCCGTGAGGTTCATGACCGTTTCGTTGCCCAAGGTGCCGAGGATCTTGACGCGCCCGTTATGGAACACGGCCAGGTCATTGAGCACCGAGAGATCGACCGCTTTGGAAAACGCGACCTTGGCATCGGTGTCCATGGTGGGCAGCTTTGGGTCCCCGAACGGGTTGACGACGGTGCCGGTGGATTCGGAGACCTCGTGCTCTTCAGGATAGGTGTAGCCATCGAGTTGGGCGAGTGAGACCGGGGCGCAAACAAGAAACAGGAGTGCGATGAGTATTTTTTTCATGCGGTGCTCTTTTGTTGATTGGCAGCGTGCGATGCTGCGATGCGTGCTTTTTCTCTGCGAAGGAGCCAGGGTTTGACATAGAAGGCCCAGGGGATCCCGATGCCCATAAAGAATGACCCCAATGCGATCAGGTGGATACCGGGGTTGTTGCCCACGCCGAGGATGGTGAACGAGGCGCGTGGTTTGTCGAGCTTTCCTTGGTCAACGAGTTGCTGGGTCTGCTGCCACCCCTCGCGGTCCCATCCGTTCTGTGAGAGTTTGAACTGCTCGGGGTTCATGCCCGAGGCGAGCCTGCGGAATGAGTTGAAAAGCCATGCTTTGTTCTCGTCCCAGTGGTACGGTGCCCGCAGCGGGTTGTTGAGTTTGACCACATGATCGTAGGGTTCGATCTTGACCGCCTGATCGCCCCACGCGGTGTTGGTCTGCACACGCACAATAGATTGGTAATCTCGCGGCGCGCCGCGGTGGTCGTAGGCGATCATCTCGAAATCGAGCAACGAGATATAGAATCCCGGGAATGGTCGCTGCTGACGACCAAAGCCGAGTGTCACGGTGCGCCCATCGGGGAGGTGATAGTCGCGTGTTTGTCGCCCGTACTGCGGGTCGTACTGCGCGAAGGGGATCCATTGCAGATCGGACCAGTCGTCGCCATCAATCGAAACCTCCACCGCCATGAATGCCTTGAAGTGCTTGCCAAAGCTGGAATCGCGTTGCTCTTCGGGCAAGGGGGCCGGGTGGGCGATCCGCTGGGCGTGCGCCCAGCGCTGAGCGATTTTGAGATCGATCCGTCCGCCCTGGTCATTGGGGAGGATGTTGTTGACTCGTTCATCGTCGCCGAAGTCATTGAACACATGCACCACGCCACCGGGCTGGCGGACGATGGCGCGAGCGGAACCGTCGGGGCGTTCGTCGATGTAGATCTGGACCGTGGATGCATCGATGTAGGAAACGCGGATTTCGGGATCGGCGTTGGTTCGCGTTGGTCGTCCGCCGTCGCTGGGGTGCAGGTCCTGGTTGATCATCGGGAACCGGTGGTACACCCAGCGGTCGAACGATTCTGGTTCTTCATTGGCATCCGTTGCCGGTCCGGTGATCTCGACAATCACCATGCTGCTCGTCGCGCCCTGGTACCCCTTGGTGATGATCGGGAAGGGGGGCTCAGCAAGAATGTCCTTGACGCCGACGGTCCAACCTGTATCGCCGAGTGTAAAACGGGCACCCTTAGAGGCGGGGACAAGCGTTTTGAATCCCTTGCCCGGGATCTCGATCACGAGCGCATCGTTGAACCCGGTCTCGAGCGTGGAGGACAGATCGTTCCACCGTGTCTCGTCCATCCCCATCGTGTATTCGATGGCGATCCCCGGACGGATCAATATCCGCTCGGCGGGCAGCGCGGGCATGAGCGTGGTGTTGACCGCTTTGTCTCTCGGGATGTCCATGCCGGGCATGACGGCGAACAACTGAACCATGCGTAGCGGGTTGGCTCGAAATGCGCCTTGTGGCACCGGCGAGTTGTACCAATCCTCGGCAAGCTCGGCAAACGGGGTGTACCCCACAATACGGAACTTGATATCGGGATCGACCAGCAGTTCACGCCCATCTTGCTTGCTGGGAACGCGGGGCTCGATATCCAGCGTGCGATCGGAGCCAAGCAAGACATGGGGCTCGTGTTCAATCCCGCTGAGCATATGCGTGAGCGATTTGGATTCATCGGGCATACCGATGGCCACATTGTAATCGTTGTACCGTGGGAGTTTGTTGATCGGGCGTTGCTCGAATCGCGGCAGACCGTCCCACCCAATCTCTTGGGCAACATACAGCACGACATCCTCGCGGTCATAGAACACCGTTGCGGGCGGCCCGGGGATACCGATGCGTTCGCCCGATGCGAGCAGCGTGTCGCCTTCGAGCTTGAACTTCTGGTAGAACACCGAGCCGAGCGCGATCACGACGATCCCGGTATGCACGGTGAGCACCCCGAGGTTCTTGAAGTTGAACTCGATTCGTCGGATGGTCGCGGTGACAAGGTTGATGACAAAGAGCACCAACGCCAAACGCATCGGCCACCACGCATAGAACGCGGTCTCGGTCAGTTCGAGCGCGGGGAGCCGACGCAGGGTGGTTGATCTGTACTCTTCGATGAAACCCTTGAACAGGAGCAGCCCCGAATCGGTCTCCGGGGCGTAGCGCATCACGGGCCACGCGTACAACTTCCAGAGCATCACGCTCGATATCGCCACCGCGATCACGCCAAAGAACATCACGAGGAACCGTGGAGCACGCTTGGTGTTGGTCATCAGTTTGCGGAGGATGATGATCGTCGGAACAACCGCGATGAGAACAGCGAGCACAAAGCTCGCCGCGTACACGAGCGGTGTGGGAATCCACGCGATCATCCCGATCGGCACCGATGCCAGTGTCGCGTGCAACGAGACATACGACAGCAGGATGATCGCCAATGGGATCGAACTAAACGCACGGAAATACAGACGCACCGGCGTCAGAACCCCGGTGAGGTTCTTGTTTTCCCAAGCCCGATTTCGCCGCCCTTTTGCACTCATAACGCCTCGCTTTTCATAGATCGGCAATCGTACACTTCAACCACCAAGAAGTGTGTTTCTCGGGGCGAAAACCCATCGTGGAGCATAATCGGTGCCCATGACCTCGCCCCACGGATTTGCTGTATTTTTCTCGACCAAGACACTCAACAGACCTCGCGGTACTGATTGTCTAGACAGGGTAAATCCCCCCTCGCCCAGCCCCATCGCCGAAGCACCGTGCACGGTTGCCATCCGCAAGAGCGTTTGTGCATCCGTTGCGTCCCTGCGGTGCAGCAAACGCATCTCGTCGAGCACGCTGATGCGATCGGGCGTATCGAGATTCACAATCGAATCAGTCCCTAGGCATACTTGGATGCCGGCATCGAGCATGCCTTGGTACCGGTGCTGCCCAAAGCTTTGGGCAGCACC
>JAESUL010000123.1 GCA_016763115.1 Phycisphaerales bacterium
AGGGGGTAAGAGATGTCTTTTGATCCTAGCATCTTTGTGGCTATTGTGGGCGGGAAAAGTAAAATTGTCGCTGCTTTCTCGGTGGATAACCTAGCTTTTGACTATGGGGTATTATCCAACGCACTAGCGGGGGCAAAGACAATATCACCTGTGACAGGTACTATTACCAGTATTACTATTGATAGCGGTAACACAGGAACTGTATACGATACTACTGGGGATCAGATACGATTAGCCGCTACTAAAACGGCGACAACTTTAACTCTCGGATGCACAGCAACTTTTTCTGATAGCAGCACAGACACTTTCACGGCCACTATTACGGCGATAGCTAATGAGTATGCAGTGCGGACTGATACGGAGTTTAATACTGTTGAGGCAGTTATAGTTGGTGGGCAGTCTGTACAATTTAGAGAAATTGGTACATATGCCGCTGGATTACTGTTAAAACCTACTGTCGCTATTACCGGGTTAATTACTCTCCGAGGGGAAAGTATAACTTCAAAAACAACAATTAAAAATATTCTTGTTAGCGAGATCACCGCCACAGGTAGCGTTACGATTAAACACTTTAATTTCAACGATCCTTTAGATAGTGGCCGGAATGGTGCAGTCATTTATGATCGTCCCGGCGATATATTCAGGATTGAAGAGTGCACGGGAACAGGGCCATTCACACCCTCGACAAATGTAGAGAGAACCTATCAAGCTAAGATTAGGGTGATTAACGCCACTGGCACACCAACCATAGGGGAAAGTATTGCTGAAGGCGGCGGCGGTGCTAACGAGATATTTGATTTTGAAGAAATATCTGCGGGCAGTTTCGATATTTTCTTCGATGATCAGGCAGTAGGTAATGCCGCTGCATGGGGGGTAGGTGATACCCTGACAGAGACAACAACTGGGGAAACCTTCGAAGTCAGTGTTGTTCGTTCTGGTGGCCTTCCAGCTACTCAGCAAGCAGCAGCAATTATATCAGGCGGGGGGCTATCTGATTGGAACCAAATTATCGTATCCGACTGTGTATTCAACAATTTCTCTGAAGGTATTAAGTTACTTGCGAATGACGTAATCGACATTAGAAGGGTAGATCAAACTGACGGGTATCGGGATGCTTATAAATTCAGCGCAAAGGATGTTACAAGTCCTCCTACATGTAATGTTGAAAATACCACAATTTTAAATATCCACTCGAAGTTTACAGATTTTAACAATCCTCATCCCGATATGTGGCAATGGAGCGCTACAGCAGGTTTCACTGTAGATTGGGCGGGCATTTTAATTCAAAATAATATTGGTATTATTGGCGATACTAGATCAATAGGTATTCAAGGAATATTCCTAGATGACTTGCCAGCCGGTAAATTCTACATCGCGGACATTCGAAACAATATAATTGTAACCGTTGAAACTGTTCACGGTGTTACCATCAGACAGGCGAAAAATTGTACAATACATAATATGACGGCTGTACATGCTGATCCAGATAATGCCGTGAGTAATGTTATTAGCTTGGGTAATGTTGTATCTGATGGCGGCGGAAACGTTGCAGAAAACAATGTGGCTGACAATACTAATCTAACTGGCTTTACTAAAATAAATAATGTGGCGCTAGGGTTAGGTGGAGCAACAATACCATATGCAACAGCATTCGATCCTGCTACCTTCGTTGGTAGAAACACTAGTATCGCCGAGGTTCTGGCAAGATACGAACCGGAAGAAAGCGGACCTTTATTGGATGGCGTAACATACGTTGTTGGAGACACTGGCTGTATTGACAACACGCCTAAACTTTTTGAATGGGACCCCGCTAGTGTGACTACTTATACCCAGAACTTTTATGATACTGTTGGGACGGCGCATTTCACGGCAACCACTCTTGGAGCGTCAGATAGTGCCTTCTTAACATTTACAATTACAGTTAATACCTTTGATAGTGCCACTCTTTCAGGAACAAAGAATTTTTATGCAGTGAGCGGTAGATCTTCAATTGTCATAGTTAATGGTAAACTTAAAGTTGTTATACGAGACACTTCTGGTACAGTAATTTATGACGCTACAGCAGTTGCGGCCTTTTTAACAGCAACGTTCTATCATATACATATTGACGCTAGTATGACTGGAACACCAACAGTTGACATCAATGTTAACGGTGCTACATGGGATATGGGTACACCGGCCACTTCACCGACAACAGGTACAATAGATCACACAAGAAGTTCTTACGGTTTATTAGCTTCTACAGGAGGAACAGATATTCCTGATATGGAATTCTCTGATTATTATATGGATCATAGTCAGTCAATTTCTGTCGGTAGTTTTTACTCGGGCGCACCATTGGATATTTCTTCTGTAGGATCTCCTGAAATATTCTTTGGTAACACCCAACTTGCTACTAATTTAAATTCAGGAACTAACTTGGGTTCAGCAACAGTAACTGTAGGTTCGGCTACTTTTGTCGATGTCTAATAAAAAAGATTATTGTAGCCGATGGCCTGATGGCGAATACGGTAGCTGTTGTAAATCGCATGATGAATGTTATTCAAAAGGCGGGGATAGACATGCTCGTACTAAATGCGACAAAGCTTTAAGAGAATGCGTAAAGAAGAAATCAGGGAAGCTAATGGCTTGGACAATGTGGCTAGGAGTTCGGTTGGCAGGTTGGTCACCGTGGCGTTTTAAACGAGATCTGTTTATGAGGAAAAGAAAATAAAATGGGATCACGTGATACCCTCACTGAAGACGAACTACTCGCGGATGCGTTATCAGTATTCTTTGCTGATCCGTTGGGCTATGTCATGTTTAACTGGTCGTGGGATACTTATAAACCTATCCAGATGGTAAAACTCCAGTCTCCCTATAAAGAACGGTTTCCGGGGAGTGTTTATGGCCCTGATGTGTGGGCCTGTGAGTTTCTAGATAACTGGGGGAAGGATATAAAAGAAAACGGATTTGATGGATCTACTGCTGTTGACCCCCTCCAATACGCTACAGTTAGTGGTCATGGTATCGGGAAGTCTACACTGAC
>JAESUL010000124.1 GCA_016763115.1 Phycisphaerales bacterium
CCAAGCAGGCGATCGGGACAGGTGCCGCGGTTGGCGTTTGGATCCCTTGGGCCGGGATTCGTGTCTCGCCCGACGCCGGGCAGGCACAGATCCACCTGATCGAGTACGAGTTGGCATTGATGGATATTCAAGCGGCCGATCAACCCAGCGATGCGCCGCCCAATGCACAGATGGGGCGTTTGATCCGCATCAGTTCTGGACCAAGCCCCGTTGTTCCGGGCGCGATCTGTCTGAATGCAACCGAGCCAAGCGACTGGCTCGCCCCAGCAGAACGCATCCCCGCGATGCTCGGCGGAGAGGTTCAAGGATGAAAACTGAACGCCTCACCCCGCTCGATCGTGTTCGTCGAAGCTACCGTCGCTCGCTGCTGTGGCTGACGCTGATTACCATTTTACTGTTCGGCGTTGCCGATGCCAATGCGATATTTACCGTGCTTGCATTGATCGGAATATTCGTGGCATGGAATATTTCTGTTCGTCACAATGAACCGGTGTCTCGCCTCGTCATCAACGCCATTCTCGTGCTTGTTCTTTCTATCGCAGCCCTGAGCCTTCTCCAGAGCGGGATCGGCGTGAGTTCATTCGCGTTATTCGCCGGGATGCTGCTGGTCGTGAAACTCTTTGATCTCCGTTCCGTGCGTGATGACCGCCAGGTGATCGTGCTTGTGATCGCGTTGATCGTTTCAGCGGTCCTGACGAGCAACTCGCTGTTCACCGGGCTGGTGCTGGTTGTTGATGTTGCGGTTTTGCTAAGGACGGTTGTCCGATTCCATATTTATGCGGTCGCCAGTCACGCTGGTGAGCGGTCTCCGATTTTCGAGTTGCCCAAGGGCGGGCGTGTTGATCTCAGATCATTTCAGTTCGCGACGATGTTTCTCGTTGTCATTGTTGGATCATTGATCTTTGCGATCCTGCCAAGGAACCTGGGGACAAGCTCGTTTGGGCAATGGGGGTCCGGTTCGGTGGGCTCGGTGTCCGGCTTTGCAGACCAGATCGAACTCGGACGACCCGGGCTGATCTCTCAATCTCCCAAGCCTGTCCTCGATCTGGAGGTGTTTGACCGCAACGAGAAAAATGTCGGCTCGCTCAACTCGCCCCCGATCTACCTCCGCGGGGCGGTGCTGACGAGCTACAACCAAGGGCGATGGGGCAACGAGCATTCCACGCGCACCCGGCTCCCGATTCAGCTCGAGCGTATACCTGCCAACAAGATTATCATTCCCGCGATCAATCCGAACCACCAGGACTGGGATCGTGAGTATCGGATATCATTGCGGGGAGCAGCGAGCCGAGAATCAACCATCTTTCTGCCCTGGCTCCCGACCCAGTTTGTTTCTGCATCGCCGATCCGCATCGGGTACGAAAAAGCAACAGGGCGGATGATCCACGGCGGCACCGGGTCCTCAGTCAGCTACTCCGTCCGCGCGACCAACGCCAAGTTTCTCAATGTTCGCATACCGGAGGATTATCTCAGAAAAACGGTCGATCCCAGGGGTATTACCCCGGCAATAACACTGTACGCCGCCGACATTATCCGCTCGGCGGGGCTTGATCCAGACCCGCAAACCAGACCCGTCGATGACGATCTGGCGGTGGTTCGGGTGCTTGAAAACAACCTGCATTCCAAGTACACCTACTCGCTGCAGAGCGAGCCCATCCCCCCCGGGCAAGACGCGACCGAGTGGTTTCTCTTTGAGCGAAAATCCGGACACTGCGAGTACTACGCGTCATCATTGGCGTTGATGGCTCGCAGCGCGGGGATCAACGCCCGTGTCATCACCGGGTATGTGGCGTCCGATTACAACGAGATCACCGGGCAGTACATCGTGCGTGAATCCAACGCGCACGCATGGATTGAAGCCGAGGTCGGGCCACGAAAATGGTTGACCTTCGACGGCACACTCCGTGCTGATTTTCAGGAACTCCACGAACCAAAGCAAGGGTTCTGGAGCCCCGTCACGCGGTGGTACGAGATGATCGAATACGCATGGGTCAAAGGCGTAGTCGGGTACGATTCAGAATCAAGAAAAAGAGTATTCGGGGATATTTCAGGTGATCTGGGGCTGGTGGAGTTTGGGCTCAAAATGCAAGAGCGCATCCGCCAAGGGCGAGCCCAACTTCTTCGCAAGGCATCGCTGGTGGGTATCGCTGTGTTTGGATTTGTATTTGTACTCGGGCTCGTGCTGCTCCGCGCACGCCCCCTTTTCAGAGCCCTCTTTGGCCCCATTATTGATTGGCTTGTGATTCTCTTTGCTCGCTTGCGAGGATCGGGCGGGACCGAGGAACAGCTCAACGCGTCACGCCTCGAGCGGGGCATCGTTCGTGGGCTTTCGCACGCCCAAATTCAGCGTGAGCAGTGGAGGCCGCTGCACGCGACGCTCTCTGGGCAGCATCCAGATATTCAACAAACATCTATCTACGCGGCGCTCACCCACGCGGCGCAACTCCTCTACCGGTTCCGCTTCGCCCCCGCCTCGTCGGCTCCCCAATCCGGGGAGGTGAGCGAGGTACTCGCAAAGCTCCGTGCGTCCGAGAAGTAGGCAATCTCACGCTGCGGAATCTTGCACCCAACCAATCCGCTCAATCGGGCTTGATCAAATCCACAATCACGCCGATCTATTCATCATTCCAAGAGAACCGATGGAGGATGCACCATGCCTGCAAGCAGATCAAGAACCGAGCGTTGGAAAGAATCACTCTGGCGAATCTATGAGCGGGGCGGCGGGCTCGAGTTCACCATCGACCACGGCGACTCCAACAACGAAACCCACAAAGACCTGATCTGGCGTGTGCGTGTGCTCAATATCTCGGAGACCGAGATCATTGTCGAGCAGCCCGGTTCGATGGGGATGCCCTTTCAGATCAACGATGAGACGCCTCTGATCGGGATCATCTCGGTCGGGCAGAACAAATGGATGTTCCACACCAAGGTGCTCGGGCACACCAGCATCCGTTCGCGCAACGGCGACAGCCCGGCCCTCCGCATCGAGATGCCCCGCAAGGTCGAGCGGTGTCTCCGCCGGGACTTTGATCGGATCTCGACCGCCAAGATCTCGATGCCAAAGGTCGATTGCTGGAAACTCCTCGATCCGCATTCAGCGGTACCCTTCGAGGTCGCCAACCAATCGCTGGTCGCCGACCTGCTCGATTCGGGACAGACCGCGGAATCATTCAATGACCAAGCAACACTGCCCGAGGTCGGCCCGATGTTCCAAGCCATGCTCTCCAATGTCGGGGGCGGTGGCGTGGGGCTGATCGTTGACAAAGAAAACCGTGCCAGCATCGACGCCGGGCAGGTGTTCTGGCTCCGTATGGACCTGCGCCCAACCGTGCCGACCCCGCTTGTGCTGACTGCTCGTCTTGCCCATACCCATATTGACTCGCAGCAGAACACCTACGCCGGGCTGGCGTTCGATTTCGGTCTCAACCCAGAGCACAAGGGTTTCGTGGTCGGGCAGATCGCCCGGTACATCATGTCCATGCAGGCGGTGAACAAGAAAGCCGCGTAAACAGCGTCGCCATGTGAGCACATAAAAAAGCCGCTCTTCGATGAGCGGCTTTTTCTTATGGGTTCAATCGAGTGGCTCTGATTAGTTGAGCACCAGCGAGTGGTGGATGGGGTTGGCGACCACCATGAGCTTGGTGTTCCCGTTGCGGGATTCGAGCTTGATGCTGTTTGAGCCGTTGTTCCAAATACCTGTCCATCGCCCGACCTCGGGTCGTGAGTGCTCGGTGTGCCCGTGCTTGGACCAGAACGAGGTCCTGCCGTGCGGAGCGATGAGCTCGATGGTGCCTCCGGCATCGGGTCCGGTGACGAGGGTGATGTCGCCGTTGTTGGTCCAGACGCTGATGGTTTCGTGGAGTTCGCTCTCGGTGCGGATCTCGACCTTGCCGCCCTTGGTCTGGGCGTTGCCTGAAACGATGTCGATCACACCGGTGACACCGACGACATCGACCTTGCCCCCCGCGTTGAGCACACGGAGCCCGTGGCACTGGGGCACATACACCGTCACATCGACCGGCAACCGGTACCCTTCGATGGTGAGGTCTGTTGGGCGGACCACGATGGTCGAGAGTTCACCATCGGTGATGTGCTCTGCGGTGAAGTATTCGCCGTTGGGATCGAAACCGAGTTTCATCCGCATCGAGCGCCACCGCAAGAGGTGTTCTTTTTGGACCCGGAACCGGACATACGCCTCTTCATTGCGAGAGAGGGCGACGACCTTGACATTCCCCTTGGGGTTTTCGATATCGACCGCGATAAATCGTCCGATCGTGACGGGCAAGCCCTTGAGTTCGACCGTGTGGGCGATCTCATTGGCGGCCATCCGTGCCCTCAGCCCGCCCATGCGGGTACACCCGGTCGAGGCGAGAAGCACCATTGCGAGTAGGGCCATCGGGACGGCTTTGTGGAAGAAACGGGTGGTTGTTGTTGCGGTGGGCGTGCCCATTGGTTCGATCTCCGGCTTTTTGCCCGTTGGGGCATTCGATCACCATATTGAGTCTCAGCAGATGCTAAGATAGGTTCATGTTGTGGGTCCGGTGGTCCGGTCCAACAGAAAGATACACAAATTCACCCGTCCAGCGACACTTACTCGGTGACTGACACGGATGTACATCGACTTTATCGGCTTGTTCGGGGGTTGCCTTGCAGATCCATTCCCGAAGATTTCATTCACGCTCCCTGAAAGAGAATCCTGTTCCTGATTCATTCAAGCCGTTGACGCAGATATTGCGCTGTTCCATGTACGCCCAAGTGTTGGCAACTGTTCGCTGACGGGTTCAATCGGGTCGCTCGACTCCTCGCGGGGTGGTTCTGATCCGGGGGGTCCTGATATGGAATCAGCCGTTCTTTTCTCAAATTTCGGATTCATAGGCACGCTTACGCCATCGACACTTGCTCAAACTGGCGATTCCAGCGGCCTCATGGTGCTGATCGTGGGCTTGGTTGCGATCGCGATCGGGATCGGGCTCGGACTGTTTTTCTCTGGGGTTCTCGGCGGGCGGAAGCTCCAGGCTGCCAAAGCAGAGACCGAGCAGCTCATCAAGCGTGGCGAGGATGATGCGAGGACGGCTGCCGAAAAAATCCGGCTCGGCGCCAAGCGCGATGCG
>JAESUL010000125.1 GCA_016763115.1 Phycisphaerales bacterium
CGGCGCATTCGCTGAGTTTTCGCCCGATTGTTGTGCCCGCCGATGCAGAGATCCGGATCACGATCAAATCGGTCAACGCCAACGAAGAAGCCGGGACGACGCTTATGGTCGATGGCAAAGTACACGATCGGCTCCACGAGGGCGATGTGCTGTGCGTCAAAGCGGGCAGCGAGGTGGTCGAGTTTGTTGTTGACCCCAAGGTGAGCTATTGGCAGACACTGATCGGAAAGATGCATTGGGCGTCTGCGCCGGATTCCAAAGGAATATCTTGAGGACTACGGGGGTTGACCCCTTTTCAAGGAGTCACCGCATGGCAGACGCTTCAACAGCTCAAGACGATGTCCACACACTCCAGTGCATGGAAGTCTGGGGGGGTGCGTCGCGGGCGGATCACGCTGCGTCGGTGCCTGGGCTCGATGTGTATGTCCGATCGACCCCGTTCGCCGATGAAGGGATCGAGAACGAAACGGGCGGCGGCGATGTGTATTACATCTCGCGGTGCGGGTCTGGGCGGGTGACACGGATCGCGCTTGCTGATGTCGCGGGGCACGGATCGCATGTCAACGACCTGGCCGAGAGCCTACGAAAAGCGATGCGTAAATCGGTCAACATCGCCAACCAGACCAAGCTGGCAAAGACGCTCAACAGGGCATTCGATCGTCTCGGGCAAGGCGAGCGATTCGCAACCGCGATCCTGGCAACCTACTACGCACCGACGGATCACCTGGTGTTTGTCAACGCCGGGCACCCCCCGCCGCTGTTGCGGAAGAAGAATACCGGGGAATGGATGACGCTGGACCAATCAACACCGGGCGTGCTTGTTGATTCATCCAACGCCGTGGGCATCCGCAACCTGCCGCTGGGCGTGATTGATTCGACCGAGTACCAGCAGTTGGCGATCAAGCTCGATCCGGGCGATTGCGTGCTGCTTTATACCGATGCCTATTCTGAGGCACTCGATCCTGAGGGCTCGATGATCGGGCCAAATGGATTTGTGAAGATGCTCCGCGAGATTGATGCCCGATGCGAGCGGGGTGTTGATGCGGGCGATCTGATCGAAGCGATTGATGATTCCATGCAGAGCTACCGCAAGGCACCGCCGCAAGATGATGAGACGATGGTGCTGCTGCACCACAATGGATCGAACCCCGAGAAGCTCTCGATGGGCGAGGAACTCAGCATCATCGGGCGTGTGCTCGGGATCGGGACGCTCGCTACGAGTCCGGCATAAATCAACCAACGGGCGATCATCCCATCATGAAGAGTTCTTCGGGGTTGACCAATGCGATCACGGTATCGCCGGCGATCGGGTCTGTTGGTTTGTCATCGCTGACGATGCTCAATGCCCCGGTGGTGTTGATGACGCAGAGCAGGATCGCCGAGCTGCCGTAGAGGGTTTGGTAGCTCTCGTACGAGAACTCATCCGAGATCGTGGTTGCTTTGACCACCCAGCCGTTGGCGATGCGGGATTCGAACCCGGCGTAGTCTGCGCCGCCACCAAAGGCTGAACGCCAGTGGCTGTCCGAGTGCTCGGTATCTGTTTTTTTCGTCGCTTTGACCGGGAGCCGATAGAGCGAAACGGTCTCGATCATACCCTTGAACCGCTGGAGCGAGAGCGTGTTGACCTCGTTGTTGGGAGTCGCTGCGATCACACGCCCGATCCCACGCAGGTCCAGATCCGAGAGGTTGCCCATAGTCAGTACATTGATGTTCTCGGCGTTGAGATGCTCCATCTTGGCAGCGCGGATATTGGTCCGGTTGGTATCGATCAACAGCACCGAAACCCCGCGATTATGGAGAACAGTTGCGATCTGACGGACCCATCTTGGTGCGCCGATAAAGATCACACCTTGCGGGTTCTGGTCGGCAACGCCGAGCATCCTGGCAACGGTGGTCGCGGTCAGTCCATAGAACGCGACGGTGCCGATGATGACGCAGAAGGTCAGGGGGACGAGTTTTTCGCCGCCCGGGATGCCGGCTTCTTGAAGCCCGAGCGAGAAGATCGACGCACCGGCTGCCGCAACAATCCCGCGGGGTGCAACCATCGCGAGGAGCGCACGCTCTTGCCATTTGAGCCCCTGCCCCACCGTTGCCAAGAACACCGCGATCGGGCGGGCGATGACAATAAGCACGGCAAGGAAGATGAATACCCCGAACCAATCGAGGTCCTTGAGGTCCTCGATGCGCAGATTGGCTGCGAGGGTAATAAACAACCCGGCGATCAGCAGGACACGGATATTTTCCTTGAACTCGAGGATGTGGTGAACATTGACCTTCTTCTGGTTGGCGAGCACAATCCCCATTACGGTGGTCGCCAGCAGCCCGCTCTCGTGCATGACCTGGTTCGAGATGGTGAAGGTCCCGACCACGAGCATGAGCGAGACCGGGTTCTGGAGGAAATCGGGGACAAGGAACCGCCCCATGAGTTCTTTGAGAATCAACGCCGAGAGCAATCCGAACCCGATGCCGACAACAAGCGTCATCGCGATCGCGGTGATGACGGTGTTGACCCCCTGATGCTGCGGCCCAGAGACGATCCCCTCGAACACTAAAACCGCGACCAGAATCCCGATCGGGTCGATCACGATCCCTTCCCATTTGAGGATCAACCCGCTCTCGCCCGACGGGCGGATATGGGCGAGCAGCGGCCCGACGACCGTCGGGCCCGTCACAATCAGAATCGCCCCGAGCAACGCGGCGATCTGGGTATCGAGCCCGAAGATCAGCTTCGCGCTGACCCCCGCAACAATCCATGTGACAAGCGCGCCGGTGGTGACCAAGAGCGTCACCGGTTTCCAGGTGTTGGTGAGCTCGCGGAAGTTGAGCGTCAACCCACCCTCATAGAGGATCAACCCCACGGCGACACCCACGAAGGCCAACAGCAACTCGGAATCAAAGAGGAGATCGGGGTCCACCGCCAGTGGCGAGCCGGGGAAGAGCGTCCGCATCACCGGGCCGGCGAGAATCCCGAACACCAGCAGCAGCAGAATCGAGGGCACCTGCAGCCGCCACGCGAGCCATTGCGCACCTACCCCGAGGACCACGATGATCCCGATGGTGATGCCGACATTGCTGCCATCGGCTGCTGCGAGTGTAAGGAGTGTCCCGTTCATGGCGGTAGTTTAGCGAAGATACAGATGAAATGAACTCATTTGTGCCCTGAACTTGCCGAAACCTACGAATCTTTCACAGCATGAGTCTTCGCATGGAAAAAGAGAAAGCAGGCATCGATTTTGATAAGAGACTTTGCAGATGCGGGGATTCATGATACCGCGGTTCAAAAATAACAGACCCCCGCATTTGCAGGGGTCTGTTCAAGCGAGGCGGACGAGAATCGAACTCGCAACCTCCGGATCGACAGTCCGGGGCTCTAACCAATTGAGCTACCGCCCCAACGCTTGTTTGCCGTATTTTTCATCGGCTCTTTCTTGCGGGTGGATGATATTCTGCACCCTGCGATTGTCAAGCAAGCACACCATTGAAAACGATGTTCATGCATTTTCCTGCTTTCCCATGACGATCTCGGACGCACAAAGGGCCGAGAACGAGGCCGGGTTATTTCTTCAACTTGATCTGATCTGGGTCCTGGATTTTGAGTGGATTGGCATCCGGAGCGACCTTGGAGCCGGCGATCCAGAGCATGCCCACCGCGATCAGCATCGAGACCACGCCCACGAACATCAACGCGGTGTACACATCGGGATCAGATCCCTTTGATGCGTGACCGCCCGGCATATGCATCCCAAACTGGCTCATGGGAGATTCCTTTCGAGTCGGCTGCGATCAGCTACCAAGTTTACTCATGACCTTGTCACCCACACGGATCGACTGACCGGGGATGCTGTAGGACACGCGGGCAACCGCGTGGTTGAGATCCACACTCTGGACGATCAGATCGCCGAGGTAGATATCGTTATTACGGTGGATGTACAATCGGCTGTTGGTACGGATCCGGTCGTTGGAACCCAGATTGATCTGCACGAGCAGTTCACCCGATGCCGGGTCGGTCTGCACGCGATCGATGGTTCCTTGGATCATTGGTCCGGCGACCTCGACGGGTGCTTGGAACGCGGCGTTTGGTCTGTTGGCACCGCCGCCGTTGGCTTGGGCACCGACCAGTGCGCGGAGTTCTTCGATCTGCTCTTCGCGGGCGCGTTTGACCTGCTCGTAGACAATGACCTGGCTCTTGAGATCCGAGAGGGTTTTCTCGATATCGATCATCTTGTCGCGTGTATCGAGTTCCTGTGTGGTCAGGCGGGTGATGCGGTCTTTGTACTCATTAATGATCTGTGCCTGGGATTTGACAGCGTCGCCGAGCTGGGCGATCTTGAAAGTGATCGACTCGCGGGCGACTTCTGCCTGGCGCGTGCGGAAACGCAGCTCGGAGTTGGACGCTTCGAGCCGACGGGTGTCGGCATCGCGTGAAGCGAGCTCGTCTTCGAGCGAGCTGATGTTCTTGTCGAGTGCGAGTTTCTGTTGGGCACTCGATGCATTGGCAGCACTCAATGCGCTCACCGCGGAATCGGCCCTTGCCATCGCGTCGCGGTAGTCGGCAACAACACGGTCAGCGTTGACCGAATACGAGATCGCCAATGCTGCCATCATGATGCTGAGCACCGCAGCGAAAAGGACGAATACTTTTGTCAAAATATGCACAGCCTGCTCCTCGATTCATCTTGAACAGGGAATCCCATGATCCCCACTTGAAACCTACTTGAAACCCATTGACTCAACGACTCTTCATCCATTGGGCAGGCAGTAGTGTAGCCCACCGAACCGCACTGATGTGATACCACACCGATGAACCCCTGTCAAACCTGCCCGACGGGCACCACGCGGTATCCCCTATACGCATCTCACGAAAGAGTAGATCCATATGACCGGAGCATTTGCATCGATTCATCGATCATTTACCGACGAGCGACGGGTCGAGCCCCCCGCGAGATCCAGAACCGCCCCGGCTGCTGATACCCGCACCAACGCCGAGGAATCCCGCATCAGCGCATCGAGGCGTTCGAGGTTTTCCATCGCTCGCAGATGCCCGTACACGCTGGCGGCCTGGGCCCGGATCGTGGGCTGGCGGTTGCTGATGTATTCATCCGCGACATACCCGCCATCGGTGAGCCCCATCGACGCCAACGCGGTCGCGATTGCCAAGCGGACCTCGGCGGGCATCTGCTGATCCGAATCGCCGTTGACCAGATAAATCAGTTGGTCAATCGACCCGCGATCCTTGATCTGCCCGATGACCTGCACCGCCAACGCGGTGGCTTCGAGTTCTTCTGGACGCGAGGGGTACAGGGCTGCACGGATTGAATCGATGCTGTCATTATCGCCGAGCTTGAAGAGCGCCTCGGCGATCTGAAGCCTGAAAAACTTGTGCTCGACCACCGTCGCGTTGGGCACCGGGGTCACATACGCCTGCTTGAGCATCGGGACCGCTGAACGGTCGCCGATCTCTCCGAGGATGAAAGCCGCGTGCGCACGCACCCGCGAGTTCTTGGCACCAAAGAGGATCTTGGAGAGTTCCGAAGGATCATCACTGCTCCCCATCTTGGTCAGTGCGAAGATCGCCGACGCGCGGACATATGGCGATGGATCTTTCCGCATCGACCGCAGCGTCGGGAGAAGGGATTCGAGCGATGCCTTGCCGGCAACCATCGCGGCAACCGAACGGACCCCCTCGTTGGGATCGTCCAGCCCAATGGCGACAATCGGTTCGAGGCGGGTGCTCTCGGTTTCCAGTGCCTCGATGGCATTGGCACGCACCTCGGCTCGCGGAGAGTTGGTCATGGTCATCAGCAGCTCGATCGCGTACCCGCGTGTGCGGGCGACCTGCTCGGAATCGGCTGTTCGCCCTGGGGTCGCTGGGGTTCGATCGGCGAACACCGGGGCACCGTCGGGCTCGATGGTTGGCCCGCACCCCGAAGAACCAAGAAGGAGCCCGAGCCCCAGACCAATCGCGAGTATTTGTATTGCTTTGACCATGCTTATGCGTGCTCCGTATTTTGTGATTCTGTCATCGTATCAGATTCTTGGGCGTTTGCCCCGGCTCGGGCAGGCTTCTTGACAAGAAACCCTCCGACCAAGCCCAGTGCGAGCACAAGCCAACCCAATCCATCGCCAATCCTTGCATACGCCGTGGACCCGGTGGCGAGTTCGATCGTGGCGACAAATCCGCCCTCAAATCTGTCCTGATTGGTCGATTCTGTCCCCGGGGTCACAAAAAAATCAACGGCGACAATCTGCCCTCGTGGATCAATAACGCCTGAGATCCCGGTGTTGGCACACCGGACCATCGGGGTGGCGAGTTCCACGCATCGCCAACGGGCCATCAACTCGTGCGTCTTGCGCCCCGCGGTCCAGGTGTTGAACCATCCGTCGTTGGTGATGTTGACCATCAGTCCGGTCCGGCGTTTCCCGTTGTCGAACACCAGTTTTCGGCACACGCCCGAGAGGGTCGCCTCGAAGCAGATCGGGGTCGCCACCGCGTGCATCGCGGTCGATGTCGGGACCTGCAAGAGCGTGGGGTCCGTGCCGGGTTCGAGCGCAAAGGTCATACCCTCGGCCCCGAACCCGAGCAGCTTGGATTCAAGCCAGGGCCAACTGGATATATAGGGCATCACCTCGCCGAAGGGGGTCAGGTGCATTTTGTTGTACCAGACCGGATCAGGCTTGCCGTTGGCGATCAAGAACGCGCTGTTGTACATCGCGTCGTTTTTGTACTCGATGCCGCCCTCGCGGATGATCTGCAGGTTGTCGTAGGCGACCGATCCGACGATCATCGGGATGGAGAGCGCTTCTTGGAACAGCAGCATCTCATCGACGAGCATGGTCGCGCTGATCATGCTGGGCATGTCCAGATCGGGCACATCATCGGGGCCCTTCATCTTCAGGTTCCACCCCACCGAAGCGTTACGCTCGGTCTCCAGCGATGCGGGGTCGAGTGTCCATCCGGGGACAAAGCCTTCGGGCCAAACAATAACATCCGGCGGCGGGTCCATCCGCGCCACGCGGTAGCTGAGTTCACGCAGCATCATCCAATCGCGCACCCGCTGACGCACGGTCCAGTTCTGGCGGTTGTCTTGGGGCACATTGGGCTGGACCACACCGACGCGGAGTGTTTGGGAGCCGCTGTTGTCCATGGAATCATCGAGCGTGAACCATCCGAGCGTGGCCCAGATGACGAGCACGACCACCGCTTGGGTTGCGGTTCGCCAACGCGGGGCTTCTTTGTTGACGATGAACTGGGCGATTTGTGCCGCGACCAATGCGAGCAGGAACGAGACCATGTACACGCCGCCGATGCTTGCGGGGGCAGCCAACAATCCATCGAATGCGTCGATCAATGGGTGGGCGCTGAGGTACCACGGGTACCCGGTCCAGATCAACGAGCCTCGCACGAACTCCAAGGCAACCCAGGCAATGGGCAGGACCACCGCCGGGCACCCCCATCGGCGGATCAACCGATTGCCCAACCACACAAAGAGTAGGGTGTATACCGAAAGGTACAGCACCAGTGGGAACACGCCGACCGCCGAGACTTCCATGATCCATTGGTGCAACCATCCCCACGCCGGCATCATGCCCAGTGTTGCATACAACCCCGCACGCGAGGGGCGGATCACCGGACGCATCGCGAGAATAAACATTGGTACCGGGACCAGAAATGCGCACCCCCACAGCCCGATGGGCGGGTAGGACGCGATCATCAATACGGATGAGATCAACCCGAGCACCAAGGCACGCAGACGCGGGCGTGATTCACACCAACTGGTCGGTTGAGCACCGCTCTGGGATTGTTCATTGGATGGTTGGGCTTGGCGTTGGGTCACATCCCAGCGTAGTCAATCAAACGGGCGAGTTCGCTGCGGAGCTCGTGGCGATGGACCACGCGGTCGACCATGCCCTTGTCTTGAAGGAACTCTGAACGCTGGAAACCGTCGGGGAGGTCCTGGCGGATGGTCTGGCGGATGACACGCGGGCCGGCAAACCCGATGAGGGCCTTGGGTTCGGCGATGTGGAAATCGCCGAGCATGGCGAACGAGGCGGTGACGCCTCCGGTGGTTGGGTCGGTCATCACCGAGAGAAACAACCCGCCCGCATCGTCCAATCGTGCCAGGGCAGCGGAGGTTTTGGCCATCTGCATCAGGCTCAACGCGGCTTCTTGCATCCGCGCGCCGCCGGAGCACGAGACGATGATGACCGGGAGCTCGTGCTCGGTTGCGTACTCGATTGTGCGTGTGAGCTTCTCGCCGACGACCGAGCCCATCGAGCCCATCATAAAAGTGAGATCCATACACGCGAGCATGGTTGGACGACCTTTGATGAAGCATTTACCTGCTTGGCAACCCTCGAGCTGGCCAGTTTTGATCTGCTCGCGTTTGAGACGCTCAGGGTACGATTTGAGATCGGTAAACTTGAGCGGGTCTTTACAACGCAGATCAGTGAACATCGGCACAAAGGTATCGGGATCGACGAGCTGGCTGATCCGTATTGCGGCGGAAATTCGGAAATGGTGCTCGCATTCTGGGCATACATGGAGATTGGACTCCATCTGTCTTCGATAGATCATCTGCGCACATGAAGGGCACCTGAGCCACAATCCTTCGGGGATCGATCGGCGTCCTGCCTGCTTGATCTGGTTTGATGAGTGTGTAGCCGCTTGTGTCATTCAGGTGTCCTTTGGATATATCTTCGGCACGCCGAGAGCGAATTCTACTCTATAAGTGAATGCATTGCTTCATATCGGGGCACAGCGAGAGTCTAGGCGCTCGCCTTTGCTCGTGTTTGGTGCGAGTCGATCTGTGATTTC